>CAZDHN010000400.1:0-6198 GCA_964505115.1 uncultured Planctomycetaceae bacterium | reverse complement strand
CGCTTGGGCCAGCAGACGGCCAACGGCACGTGCGTGCCACAGTCGTAAAGGTTGGTCTTGGCACGGGGGAATGGCATGCCGTGGTCGCCGGTCATAACCACGATCGTGTTTTTGAGCTTGCCCGCGCGGCGGAGTTGTTCGACGAGCCCGCCCACCTCACGGTCGAAGCGTTGCACTTCGGCATAATAATCGCGAACATCTTGGCGAACCTTGGGCGTGTCGGGCAGGAAAGGCGGCACGTCGATGTCCGCCAGCTTGATCCCGGTTCCCGATTCGGTTGACTCGGCATAGGGGCGATGAGGATCGATGCTGCCAAACCAGAAACAAAACGGCTTATCGTCGGGCGTGCCGGCCAAGAACTTTTTGAAGTTCTTGAATCGCGGCCCGGCCGGGTTGCGTTTGCGGCCGCTTCCCTCGATTTTGCCCGGCCCCCAACCTTTGCGGGTGTAGCCCACGTGGTAGCCGGCCTTTTCCAAAATGTCGGGATAAGTTTTGAATCTGGCCGACAAGCGGCTATGCAAGTTGGCCCCGTCGGCCAGCCGATGGGGTGTTTGCCCGGTAAGAACCGCGCCCCGCGAGGCGGTGCAACTCGGCGTGGACACAAAGGCGTATCGAAACCGTACGCCGTCCCGCGCCAGGCGATCGAACGTGGGCGTTGCGACAGAATTGTCGCCGCACGCGCCCGCATGGGGCCACCCCCAATCGTCGGCAATGGCGAAGAGAATGTTGGGACGCTCGTCGGCGGCCACGGCGGTTCGCAAGGACAATAGGAGCCCTGCACAAATCGAGCACAGCACGACGAACACGATAAGATGTCGTTGCATTTTGAAATCCTTTCACACGGTTGGGGGGTCAATCGGCTCATTCTAGCAATTCCGCGCTCGCTATGCGAATTTCACGGTTTCACTCGACGCGACGACGCTCGATAGGCGGGCTTCCCGACCCCCTCGGCAATGGCAAGCTTGACAAGCCCGCCCGGGGCATTCAGAATCAATTAACACCAGCAACGAAACCCCCCTGCACACCCACCCCGTTAGACAAAGAGTCAGAGACTTTAACAATGAGATATCTACGCTACTCTTTTGCAATACTGGCGGTTTTGGTTCTCGCTCCGCCCCTGGCCGTTGAGGCTGGCGATTGGGCCCAGTATCGTGGCCCCAATCAGGACGGAATTTCGACTGAAGACGTAAAGCCGGATTGGGACTCCGACGGTCCGCAGGTCGTTTGGAAAACACCCACAAATTCAGGCTTCAGCTCGTTTGCCATTTGCGACGGCCGTGCCTTCACGCAGGTGATCCGCGAGATTGACGGCGAGCCACGCGAAATTTGCCTGGCACTAGACGCCGCCACGGGCAAGGAGCTTTGGGTTGCGGATATCGGCCTGGGCAAGGGTTACTCGGGCGGCGGCAAAGGTGACGGGCCGCGCTCGACGCCTACGATCAGCGACGGCTTGGTCTATCTGTTCACGCCGGAGATGGTGGTGCACTGTGTCGACGCCGCCACGGGCAAGCGCGTTTGGGTTCGCGATTTGCTTAAGCAGAACGAAGGGCGAAACATTCGCTGGCGCAGCGCGGCCTCGGTAGTCGTCGACGGCGATCTGGCATTCGTCGGCGGTGGCGGGCCCGGCCAGTCGCTTCTGGCGCTGGACAAGAAGAGCGGCCGAGTCGTCTGGAAAGCTTTCGACGAGATCGTGACCCACTCGACGCCCGTCGTGGCCACCATTCACGGTCGGCGGCAGGTGATCTTCTTCCTCAAAAGTGGACTACTTTCGGTGGACACCAAGAACGGCAAACAACTCTGGCGTTTCAAGTTCCCCTTCAATGTGTCGACGGCAATTTCGCCCGTCGTTTGCGGCGACATCGTTTACTGCTCGGCCGGATACGGGGTTGGCGGGGCCGCTGGCCGGATCGTCAAACGCGGCAATCGCTTCGAGGCTGAGGAGTTGTGGTATACACCCGGCAATAAACTGCTGGCCAATCACTGGAGCACGCCGGTCTGCAAGGACGGACATCTCTACGGCATCTTCTGCTTCAAAAAGTTCAAGAGCGGGCCGCTCAAATGTGTCGAGTTGGCCACCGGCAAGATCAAGTGGGAACAACGTGGCTTCGGCCAAGGCAACGTCACCCTCGTGGGCGACCGTCTGCTGGCGCTGACCGATTACGGCGACCTCGTGGTGGTCAAAGCCCAGCCGACAGCCTACAAGGAACTCGCCCGCACGAAGGCCGTCGAAGGCAAGTGCTGGTCGACGCCCTCGCCGAGCGACGGAATGATTTACGTGCGCAGCACGACCGAAGCGAAGTGTCTGAAGGCCTCCGGCAAGTAAACTTGGCGTGGTATGTCTTGTAAGGCCCGTAGGCCGGGTTACAACCCGGCAATGGGACCATCCACTCGCGTAGAATGCCGGGTTACAACCCGGCCTACGAAAGGAGTTACTCTGCCAATCCTACTTTGACAAATCGCACCGTCGTGGTATGAATGTGGCATTATTCTGCATGGTGGCCGATCTAATGCGTAAACCTGGGTACCATGCGGAGGTTAGGCGATGTTTAACGGGAGATTTGCCGTGAAATTCAAGGCGGTTGCCGCGGTCCTGCTGAAGACGGTTTTGCCGGTCGTTGTGGGAATGGCACTAATGGTTTTGGTTGTTGCCTGGATGGTGGGCATGTTCGGCGAGAAGATCGACCCGGGCCGTGAAGAATCCGCGGCTCGACGATTTGACGAATCCAAGGACGGCACTTACCAAGTCAGAGAGGTCGAGAAACAATACATTGCCGAAGCGGTGGGCACACTCAAGTCGGCCCAGCGAACCGAGATTTCATCGCGGGTGATGGCTCCCATCAATCGCATCCTTGTGGGCGCCGGGCAGACCGTGGGCGAAGGCGACACGCTCATCGAACTCGACCGTCGCGCCGTGGAAACCCGTCTGAGCCAGTCCCAGGCATCGCTGGTGGCCTCCCAGGCGGCCTTGCAACGAGCCGAGAACGACTTCAAGCGGGCTGCCGAGTTGGTCAAAAAGAAGGTCATCAGTCAGGCCGAGATGGACGAGAGCACGTCCAATTTGCACGTTGCCCAGGCCAACCTCAATCTTGCCAAACAGGCGGTGAGCGAGGCCGAGGTGATGCTTTCTTACACGACGATCAAAGCACCGAAAGCCGGCATGATTGTCGACCGGCTGGCCGAGCAAGGCGACATGGCCCGCCCGGGCGGGCCGCTGCTGATCCTCTACGATCCGGCCACGCTGCGGCTCGAGGTTCCGGTGATGGAGAAAATGGCGGTCAACTTGAAGAAAGGCGACGAGCTCACCGTGCAAATCGACGCGATGAACAACCGGCGGGTCAAGGCCGTGATTGACGAGATCGTGCCCCAGGCCGAAGCTGCCAGCCGCTCGTTTCTGATTAAAGCCAAACTGCCGCGCTCCGAGGATCTCTTCGAGGGCATGTTCGGGCGGCTGCTGATCCCGGTGGGAACCCGTCGGCACCTTTGCCTGCACGCCGACGCCATACAGACGATCGGCCAGTTGACGTTCGTCGAGGTTATCGGTCCCGACGATACGCTGGACAAACGTTTCATTAAAGTCGGCCGTTACGGCGATCCCGACCACCGCGAGGTGCTTAGCGGTCTCAAGGCGGGCGAACGTGTGTTGATGCGTCCGGGGAATAAATAAGCAGGATCTCCGTGTACTTTAGCGGGAATTCTAGAGGATAAAGAACAGACTGTTAGCCCAGCCGCTTGCGGCGGCTTGGGAACCGCACAAGAACTTAATCAAGCATCACGATAAAACAAACAGTAACAATGTGTGGAGACTACCCCGTAAACAGAGAAGAGGAACCCGTACTCTCCGCGGGAAAGTACGGGTTCCTCTTCTCTATTCGGTGTTGTAACGGGTCACGTAAGCCGTCGCAAGCGACTGGGCTAACGGTCGATATGTGTCTCACTCCAAACACGTGGATACAAGCATAAACACAGGCTAAACCATTATGGATAATCCCCCCAAAACGCCGCTCATGACCCGTCTGGTCGAGGTCTTCCTGCGCGGCGACATAGCCATATTGTTGATCGTCATTTCGCTGGCCCTGGGCGCAGTCTCGCTTGTGCTCACGCCCCGCGAGGAAGAGCCGCAGATCATCGTGCCCATGGCCGACATCTTCGTCTCGGCGCCGGGTCTTTCGGCCGATGCGGTCGAAGAGAAAATCACCAGCCGCCTGGAAAAACTGGTCTATCAGATCGACGGCGTGGAGTACATTTATTCCATGTCGCGGCCCGGGCAATGCATCGTTACGGTGCGATTCTATGTGGGCGAAAACCGCGAAAACTCGCTGGTCAAGCTCTATAACAAGGTCCATTCCAACATGGATCGCGTACCGCCGGGCGTTAGCTCTTGGGTCATCAAGCCCGTCGAAGTCGACGACGTGCCCATCGTCAACGTCACGCTCTGGTCGGATTGGCCCCAGCTATACGGCGACCACGAACTGCGACGCATGGCCGAAGAACTGCAAAACGAGTTGCAGGCCATCAAGAACACCAACCAGGTATCCGTGATCGGCGGACGACCGCGACGCATCCGCGTGGAACTCGACCCGGCCCGGCTGGCCGCGCGCAAAATCTCGGCCTTGCAAATCGACGAAGCACTGCGGGCCAGCAACGTTCAGGTCCGCGCCGGCACTTTCGACCAACAGGACGAGGAGTTCGTGGTCGAAGCGGGCGCGTTTGTACGCGACGCTTTGGAACTGCAGGATCTGGTGGTCGGGCTCTCCGGCAACCGGCCCGTTTATCTTAAGGACGTGGCCACGGTCGTCGACGGCCCGGCCGAGGTCGACAGCTATAGCTGGATCGGCTTCGGCCCTGCCACATTAAACGCCAAGTCGCCCAATGACGAACCACACGCCGGCAAAACCGATAGCGAGCCGCAAACGGACAGCCTCTACCCGGCCGTACACATCGCCGTGGCCAAGAAGAAAGGCAGCAACGCCGTTTGGGTCGCCGACGAAGTGCGAGACCGCATGCAGGAACTGGCCCAGACTCATCTGCCCGAGGGCGTCTTCTATCGCATTACCCGCAACTACGGCGAGACGGCCGACGAAAAGGTCGACGAGTTGGTCGAGAGTCTGGTGATCGCCGTGATCACAGTCGTGGGGCTGATCGGCGTGGTGCTGGGTTGGCGGCCGGCCCTGGTCGTGGCCCTGGCCATTCCCGTCTGTTACAGCCTGACGCTGTTCGTCAACCTGCTGGCCGGCTACACCATCAACCGCGTCACGCTCTTCGCCTTGATCCTTTCGCTGGGCCTGTTGGTCGACGACCCCATTACCGACGTGGAGAACATCGCCCGCTACTTCGGCATGCGCATCATGCGTCCCCGCGACGCGGTTCTGCGTGCTATCCAAGAAGTCCGCCCGGCCTTGATTATGTCGACCCTGGCCATCATTGCCAGCTTTTTGCCGCTGGTGTTCATCACCGGTATGATGGGCCCCTACATGGCGCCCATGGCCATGAACGTGCCGCTGACGGTAACAATCTCGACCATCGTGGCCTTTGTCATCACACCCTGGCTGGCCATGGTGGCGCTCCGCAAACTCAACGACAAGCCGTCGGGCGAAAAGTCATTCGATCTGACAACGCGGCCCATCTACCGCATCAGCCGGGCCGTATTGGGCACGATCATGGATCGACGCTGGATGGTTTGGGCATCGTTGGGCGCGGTGTGTTTGCTCTTGGCCGGGGCGATGCTGCTGCCGGCCTTCCGCCTGGTGCCGCTGAAGATGTTGCCCTACGACAACAAGAATGAGTTCCAGGTCATCGTCGACATGCCCGAGGGCTCGACGCTGGAAGAAACCGAGTCAATCACCCGCCGTCTGGGCCGTTTCCTGGGCTCCGAGTCCGAGGTCCGCGATTTCCAACTCTATGTGGGCTTGGCCTCGCCCATGGACTTTAACGGCATGGTCCGCCACTACTTCTTGCGTCGCGGGTCCAACGTGGCCGCTATCCGTGTGAACCTGGCCCCCAAGCGGCGTCGCGCGCAACAATCGCACACCATGATCCTGCGGCTCCGCAAGGATCTAGAGCAAATCGCCACAAGCGCTGGCGCCAACATAAAAGTCGTCGAGGTCCCGCCCGGCCCGCCGGTGATTGCCACCGTCACGGCCGAGGTCTACGGCCCGCCTCAGGCCAGCTACGACGAGATGATCGCGGCTGCCGTAAACG
>CAZDHN010000399.1:0-6210 GCA_964505115.1 uncultured Planctomycetaceae bacterium | reverse complement strand
CAAAAACCGGACGCCGGCGCAACACGGCGTGGCACTCGCGGACGCGACGCTCGGATTCGGCGATTAGCTGGCTATCGTCGAGACGGGCGATTTCATCGGTTGGTAAGATCGGGCCGAAATGAATCTGGATGGTGCCCGGGCCGGGATACGCCCGACCGCGAGGCCATACCCCATGGGCGCCCTCGATGGCGACCGGAAGGATCGGCACTTTGCCACGCCTCGCCAAGGCGGTGAAGCCTGCCCTGAACGGTGCGATCTCGCCGTCCCGGGTTCGCGTGCCTTCCGGAAAGATGACCACCATCTCGCCACGCTTCAGCCGCCGTAGTGTCTCCTTTATGCCGGCCAGTCCGCTCCCCTCGCGGTCGATCGGGAACGCCCCGTGCACGCTCATGAGGAAGTCCATTAGCCGGGTGCCAAACAGCGTTTGCCTGGCCAGAAAGCCCATCGGCCGCGGGCAGGAAAGACCCAACAGTGGCGGGTCGAAGTGGCTTTGGTGATTCGACAATACCAGAGCACCACCCTCGACCGGTATGTTGTTCAGGCCGCTGCGACGCAGGCCGAAACCCATCACGCCGACCAACTGCAATGTTCGTCGACTGGTGCAATACACGGTGCGGCTGAAGAGCGAGTTGTGGTCCATCATGGCTGGAAGTCGAAAGTTGATGGTTGATAGTTGATAGCTTCGTCGTTCCCAGGCTTTGCGTGGGAACGTAATGTCGCGACGCTTTGCGTCGCTGCAGCGGAAATCATCGTAACACAACATTTGCGTTGATGCAGGACCGCAAAGCGGTCAAACATGCGTTACGACGCAAAGCATCGTAACGAGGTATGCTACTCGTCCTTACACTTTGAGTACTATTGATACCAGGCGGTCGACGACCTGCTCCGGCGTCATGCCGTCGGTGTTCAGTTCGACGGCGTCGGACGCCTTGACCAGCGGGCCGACCGAGCGGCTCGAATCGCGCCGGTCGCGACGTTCCTGCTCGCCGAGCACTTCGGCCAACGTGGCCGATTCGCCCCGGGCTTCAAGATCGCGCACGCGCCGGACGGCTCGCTCTTCGGGGCTGGCCGTCAAGAATACCTTGCAGCGGGCGTCGGGAAACACGACCGTCCCCTGGTCGCGGCCCTCGGTCACCATGTCCTTGCCGCCGGCCGCCGCCCGCTGCAAATCGACCAACCTTTGGCGAACCGCCGGGTTGCCGGCCGCGTGGCGCGACAGTCGCGTCACCTCCCGCGTACGAATCGCCCGGCTCACGTCTTCGCCGTCCAGGAACACCCGATCGTCGACCAACTCGATTTCCACGCCCCGGGCCAACTCGGCCAGTTCGTCCGGACGATCCCAATCCAACCGCCGCCGCATGCCGGCCAGCGTTACGGCTCGGTACATGGCGCCCGTGTCGAGAAAACCGAACCCCAACCGCCTTGCCAACGCCCGGGCGATCGTGCTCTTGCCGGCTCCAGCGGGGCCGTCGATGGTGATAATCATATTACCCAGAGCACCTCCAACTCAAGCCATTCGTGCTGGTTCATGTCGAGGCCGATCACATCGCCATCGAAAATCAACTCGGCATGCTCTTCGCTGTCGGGGTTGATCTTGCGAGCGGACGCGATCGCGCGGAACGATCGCATGGGGAAGCGGGTGCGGCTGCCGGCCGTCTCCAACAGTCGGGCCCGGAAACCGACCACGCGATCGTCTCGGCAGACCGGCTCCAGGTGCGTAACCACCACGGTCTTGGCGCTCAGGTGAAGCAGCCACCCGGTGTCGCCCGACGGCGGCCGCGACGCTCGCGATACAATCGCATCGGGCGCGAGCCACTCCAGGGCCGCATTGGCCGGGTCGGGCAGATCGATGCCGATCCCCAGCCGGAACCGCCGCGACGTCTCGCCACGCACCGCCAAAAGCACGTCGAGCTTCCGCAGCCCGAAGCGGCGATGGTAGGGCAGCCCGCCGGTCAGAAACGTGGTGCGAGTCTTCTCCGAACGAACCTCGACGAATTGCGGCGCTTCCAACTGCACGCCGTCGGTGTGGCGGGCGAGCAGATTCGCGCTGCGGTAGACGTCGGCCGTGGCATCGTTCCAGGCCAGTCGCATGGCGTAGTACGAATCCCAGGGGTTAGCGCCCGGCGCCTGTTCGGCATCGAGTTCCAAATCCAGTTCGAGCACGCGGCTGCCACGCCGGCTACGCGTGGTTTGCACGAATCGGGCCACCCGCCGACCGCTACGATCGATCAGCCGGCCGCGACAGACAATCTCACCCAATACGGGCCCCGACGCAGTGACGGTCAACTCGTCGGCCGCCATGATCGAGTAATCCACCTCCGGATCGTCGCTCCCAAAGACGCCCTGCTCGGTCCTTCCGCTGCCGGGTATCCGCAAAGCCACCTGTTGCGCAAGCCGATTACCCCGGCTGTGATAATCGTAAATCGAGCGGATGGCGCCGGTAACCGGATCGAATGTAGCCTCGAAGAATTCGTTGCGCAGAACGTTCTCCTCGGCCAGCGGCGGCGGCTCCTTGGGCTTCTGCTTGCGCCCCCAACGTCGCGCCGGCTTTGGGCGAGGCTTCTCTTCCACTCGCGATGCCCCGCCGGGCCCGATCCAGGAGAAGCCCATCGCCGGCACGCTTACCACGGCCTGCTTTCGGCCGGCCGACTCGGCGGCGAATCGAACCGGGCCGGCCACGGCGGGCAGTTCCTTCAGTTCGGAAACGTCAACGTGCATCGTCCGGGCGAAGCTCAACGGATTGAGCACGAGCACGCCCGGCGACGCGCCAAGCCCCGGCTTGCGCTCCGTTTGGCTCCGATCAAACTGACTTCCCAAGCTCGACGCACACCGCGCGACGGCTTCACCCAAACCGGCTTCGAGGCGGGCGTCCAAATCGGCCCCGTCCAAATCGACGCCGTCCAAATCGGCCCCGTCCAAATCGGCCCCGTCCAAATCGACGCCGCCCTCGCGCTCGGCCTGTACGGCCTCCTCAATTGCGGCGACAAGGTCGTTATCGTTGGCCTGGGTGCCACTGCTGGCTTGCCCAGCAGTGTCTTCGCGAGACTTGTTCTTTTCACTGCTGGACAAGCCAGCAGTGGCACCCGTTGTTGACGGACTGCTCGAACCGGCCAGTTGTGCAAGCGCGTCGAGCAGGGCGCTAGCGTCGGCCACGGCTTGGCGACCATGGTAGCGAACCCAACGCGAGAGTGGATCGACCTGACCGCCCGCCACCGCCTGCTTCAGGTATGGCGAGCGATATTGGTCGACAGTGTATCGGGCCGCTTGGCCGGCGTGCTCGCTCTGCTCGAAGTACTGCCCGATCGTCACGAAGCGGCCCAGCACGGTCGAGTAGGCGTCCATCCGCTTGATGTCTTCGTACCAGGGCAAGGAACGGGCGGGCCAATGGGCAAAAACGGCGGTGGCCATGTGATCCAGATCCATCACGTCGCCTAGCTTCTCCGGCAGCGTCAGAAAGACCGTGGGCCGGCTTGTCTCCAGCGGCAGCCGAGCAAGCGCCTCGATGCTCGTTCCCTCGACGCCCTCCCAAGTGATCTTGCTCTGGTTCCCACTGGGGAAGCGGCCGTCGTCCAGCGTAAAATGCAACGCTCCGGCGAACCCCAGGTTCTTAAGAAGCCGCGGCAACACGGGCGTCAACCCGAACCGCCGTCGACCGAAGATATTCGGCCGACGCCCCAGATGCTTCTCGTAAACGTCCAACCCGCGAAGCAACTGGGCTCGAATCGTCTCCAAGGGCAGAAGCGGCAACTCCCGCTCGCGGTATTCGCCGCCGATTATCTCGACCGTCCCCTTCTCCAACGCTTCCTTCAATGCGGCCAGCGTTGCCGGCTCCCGGGCGGCCATCTGCTCGACGACCTCGGCCGAAAGCAGCAAGTTCTTGGTCGACGAGCCGGCCAACTCCTTTCGCAACGACTCGCCCAGCGTGGTCGGAGCCACCAGCGTGAGGTCGAGCAATTGTGCCTCGACCGGGTAGAAGTACTCCCGGGCTTCGGTCAATAGATCGAACGCGCTTCGCAGATGATCGCGGGCCGTGTCGCCGTCGCCGGCAATGGCGGCCTTGGCGGCCGCGAGCGTCTCGCGTTCGAATTGGTCCTCGTCGAGGTTGCTCATGTATCGCAACTGTCGAGTGAGCAACTCGACCTGGAAATGGCAGAAACCCAACGCAAAAAAATCGCCGACTAGATCCTGGTCCAACTCGTCCGGGGCCACTTCGGCCGGAATGTCGTCCATTCCATCCAATGCCGCCCGGACTATCGCCTCTCGATCGAATAGCCCCCTCAGAATGCGGGCTCCGGCGGCCGTCGCCTTGTCGAGCCAACCGTCGGGCAACATTTCTTCAGACGCTTCGGGAATGAACACCAGGCTTCCGGCCGGTTCGTCGGGCGGGCAGTCGGCCGACACCCACCGCATGGTGCTTTCGGCCATGGCCACCAGGGTTGGATGATACATGGCCGACCAGGCCGAGAGCATCTCCTCGGCCTGTCGGGCGGCGATGTCGAGGCTAAAATCCTCAATGCTCTGGCAAGGCAGGAGGATGATTAAATCGTCTAACTTCATGCTGTCACATGTTTTACGTAGTTTACACCAGCCGCCCCGGCCATTCTTTGGAGCCGCCCCGTCCTCGGGGCGGGTATTGTCGGGGCGTCGTAACTCGCGGCGAGGACGCCGCGGCTCGGATATGCCGTTCGAAGGCAACATCGGCCAGCCCTCCACGATATCCGCTCGGGGCATCCAAGTCGAGGCGGCAAGCTTGTCTCTGGTTCCAATTTCCGCCCCTTTACCCCCCACCGAAAACGGGTGTCGACTGGGCTCTGTCGAAGCGTTTATCTTGTTTCCTGGAGGGGGTTTTGGTTGACATCGAGGGCTCAAACACGTTAAATTAGATATTAGGAGAGGCTAGCTGCACAACGTAGTACTTTTCAAGTCGGCCATAATCCAGCCAGGGGCCACGTCCAGGGAGGGCAATGCCTCTGCAAAGGTCCCGTTCGGAATAGAGATGGAGGTGCCGCGTCATGGCGAGAAGTGACGCTGTCTGGGGTATCGATATTGGTCAATGTTCGCTTAAGGCGCTGCGCTGTCGCGCGCACGACAGTCGCGATCACGTCGTCGCCGATGCCTTCGACTACATCGAGTATCCAAAGATTCTAAGCCAGCCCGGCGCCGATCCGGCCGAATTGGTCGGCGATGCGCTGAAGCAGTTTCTTTCTCGAAACAACGTCCGCGGCGATTCCGTGGCGATTTCAGTATCGGGACAGAACGGCCTGGCGCGATTCATCAAGCTGCCGCCGGTCGAATCCAAGAAGATTCCCGACATCGTCCGCTACGAAGCACGGCAGCAAATCCCCTTCGACCTGGCCGACGTGGTTTGGGACTACCAGCGGATGGGCGGCGGAAGCGAGGAGGAAGGCTTCGCGCTGGAAACCGAGATCGGCCTGTTCGCCATGAAGCGCGATCAGGTATTTCGCACCTTGGAGCCGTTTCGCGAAGCGGGCATCGAAGTCGATGTCGTGCAATTGACGCCCTTGGCGCTTTACAACTGCATCGCCTTCGACGAACTGACCGACTTGCCGCCGGCCGACGAATACGATCCGGAAAACCCACCGCCGTCGATCGTCGTGCTCTCGCTAGGCACCGATTCAACCGATCTGGTGGTAACCAACGGGTATCGCGTCTGGCAACGAAGCATTCCCTTGGGTGGCAATCACTTCACCAAGGCGCTAACCAAAGAGCTTAAACTCACGTTCGCCAAGGCCGAACACCTCAAACGCAACGCCACGGCCGCTCAGGACCCCAAGGCCGTCTTCCAGGCGATGCGACCCGTATTCAGCGATCTGTTGACCGAAATCCAGCGTTCGATCGGGTTTTTCACCAGCCTCGATCGGGCGGCCAAGATCGATCGGGTGGTGGCTTTGGGTAACGCCATGAAACTGCCCGGCTTGCGGCGATATCTGTCGCAGGGACTCGGCATGGACGTCGCCCGAAGCGACGCCTTCCGCGGCCTGGTCGGGCCGGAAGTGGTCGGGGCGCCGGCATTCAAAAACAACCTGCTCTGCTACGGCGTCTGCTACGGCCTGGCCTTGCAGGGCCTTAATCGGGGTATGCTGCGAACCAACCTGCTTCCGAAGGAGATCGTCAAGGATCGCTTGATTCGGGAGAAGAAGCCCTGGGCGGTCGCCGCCGCGGCTTTGTTATTGCTCGGCTGTACGATTG
>CAZDHN010000398.1:0-6211 GCA_964505115.1 uncultured Planctomycetaceae bacterium | reverse complement strand
TGACTCACCGCCGCGGCCAGATGGTGCGATGGTCTAGCTTGACGTGCGATGCGCCCACGGCCGAGACCGCCTGCAAAGAGCCGGCGCGGTTGAGGCGGATGATTGCGGCGCGGGCGTCCGTCTCGATTGGGCCGACCGTCTTCGCGCGGCCGTTGGCGGGGCCGATGTCTGTTTGCCGTAGATCGTTGACGAAGTAATCGGTCCCCTGGGATGTCTCGATGCGAAGCGCGCAGACTTCGTGGACGGTCAACTGGTTTCCGTTCTTGCCCTGGGCGTGCAATCGAGAAAGCTTGACGTCGGCCTTTTTCCCCACGTCCAACGGCAGCAGAACGGTATCGTAAACGGCCTTGCCCGTCGCCGCCTGCCGAAAGCTGATGCACGGGGCCGGCTCCATCTGGCCATGGTTGACAGCCACCCATCCTTGAGGCGGCTCTTCGCGTGCGATGATCACTTCGGGAGTCACCGCATCGGCCTGGATCAGCACAATGTTGGGTCGGTCGACATCGTCCGTCCCAGCACTGCGCTTGCCGAGAACCTTAGCGGTACGGTCGGGCCGAAGATGGAAAAGCTGTTCGTAGGTGTGCTCGCCCTCGGCAAAGAGTCGGTCGCAAATGATCCAATAGCTGTTTTTGACAAAGCAGATGTCGCGACGGTGCGTGGCCAGCTTGTGGGCGCTTTTCCGCCCAAAGCGGTTGGAAGGTCCGACCCACTCCGAGTACGGGACCCAAGGTGCATCAAGGAAGCCGCAAGCCAGATCGAACACCTGATCGCTGTGCCAGTCGTTCTTTCGCGGCTGTGCGACCGCGCGTGGGTGCTCCTTGGGAAAAGCGGCCCGAGCCTGGCTAAGCCCGTCAACAATCACCACGTTGTGCGCCAACGACGAGTAACAGTAATTGTGCCATTTACTGACCGTGTAGCTATTCACGCCGACGTCCGAGATCAACCGCTCGCCGAAAGCGTAACACTCGAAGTTCCCGTAATCCTCATGAAAGTGACCCAGGCCGACTGGTCCGGCATCAAAGCAGAGATAGAGTGCCCGATCATCCCATCCTGAGCGCATGGCGTAGAGTCCCGACCAAGGCAACCGGGCCGAGTTGAAGTCTGGGGGGCTGCCTTCCTTGCCGGCCGAGCCGAACCACTCGTGCACGGGATCATTCCAGCGACCCCGGATTGCGCGGAAAGTCCTGTTCACATCACCCACTCCCCACGTGTCTCCAAACTGCGGCAAGCCTCCAAGCGGCGTGGCAATGACCGCATAGACGTCGAACGTCTTTTTCATCGAAGCTTCCAGCGTCTTGGGCGTCTGGTATCCCATCAGTGCGGCGGATTGGATGATTCGTTGAATGGCCCCCCGGCTGCCCCCGTGGTAGCCCGGACAGAGTTCCTTCGACAACCCGTCAGGGTAGAACTCTTCCTCGGCGGCCAACTCCATGCCGCGCAGGCCGAAGCGGCGGAACTCGTCGGCCTGCTTCAATTCGGGGAAGTAGGCGCCGACGTTGTACACTCCCACGAGCTGCGCCATGTAACGGTTCACGCTATCCGGCGCACGCACCGCGTAGCGAGCCTTCTGGATGAACCCCTTGAGCATGATTGCGACAGCCTCGGGGGTGAAGCTCTCCGAGGGCAGGAAATGGTTCCAGGCGTCCAGCCAGGAGCCGTTTAGCGGCACACAGGCGGTTAATCGCGACCAGACGGACGTGAAGCGAATGTACTTCTCCGGTGCCGGATTGCTCTGGACGTGGTCGGTGACTTCGGCGACGAATTCGCGAGCGTACTTCTCGTCGTGGCTAAACCAATACAGCCGACCCAGCGTCCTCAGGTGTGGAAAGCGGTTTACGTTATGGATGACCGGGTACTCGGTGTCGGGATTGCCGTTGGACAGCTTCAGCGGGAAGTGATTCCACTCGATCTTCTCGCCAAAATCAACATCGAAGCCCCCGGCCGAGAACTTGTGGGCGAGGATTTCTTCGCCCTTCTGGTAGAGCGAATGACGCTCGGCTTTGCCCCCAGGCTTGGCCGGCATCTTCCAATGGTTGATTCGCCACGGCGGTTTCCGCCGCCCAAGGAAGTAGGCTTTCAGAGCGACCTTCGCCCGCTGGTAGTCGCCGGCCTCGACGGCGATTTTCACGGTTCTCATGCCGGGGTAATCCAGATTCCAGGCGTCAAAGAACTCCGCATCACTGGCGATCCGTACTTCGGGCGCGATACGTAGCGCCATTTCACGGATTTCCGGAGGCGGCTTCGCCTGGGCGACCGTGTATGCTGAGAGCGACAAGACAATCAGAGATGTGAGAATCAACGTTGTGTTGGACGTGCGACTAATGGAACGGTGTTGCGTCATGGGAGTGTCTCAAAAGTGATGTGCCCCGATGTCAGCAGTAACGCTACTTGGTCTGGCGAAAATCCCATCGCCCGACCGGCGCTGCGGCGTCCGGTTGCCACAGCTCAACCCAGTCGATTTCGACGGGCTTCTCCTCGGCCGGCAAATAGAACCGCAGATGGATTACCTCGCGATCCTCGGCCAGCGGCACGCGGACATCGCGCCAGTCACCGGCCTGAAGTTTGTAGGCGGTCGTCTGCTCTTTCGGCGGGAACGTCTTCTGATCCGCGGTCCGCCACTGGACCAGGCCTTCTCCGTCCGAGGCACTTCTGAGGCGCGCCCGCAACTCCAGTGGGCCGCGGGCTCTTATCCGTACCGTGGCGATAAATGGTTTCCGGCCCTTCCCTGCAACCTCTAGCGCCTCGCCCTTGACGGCCGTCGTGCAGAACTTCGGCACCCAGCCTAGCAGCATCGCTACCTGTGGGTCGCTGGCGAAGAACGGCCGGCCTTTACTGGCCTCAATGAACCGAATTGCCTCGTCGGTTACCCGGTCGACGATGTATTCCCCGGGTGGTCCTGGCGTGACCGTGCCGGCGGCAAAGCTGTAGGGTGAGAAGTAGCCGTTGGGGCCTGGTGGGCCGGGGTCGGGCTTGCCGTGCCAGGCAACATCGAAGCCCTGCCGTTCCGGCCAGTAGGGCTCGGTCAGCCCGAGATGCCACTTGCCGAAATGCCCCGTGCGATAGCCCGCATCGCGAAGGGCTTCGGCCAGTGTGTACTCGGCGGGTCGCAGATAGTGCAGACTTTCGGGCGTCAGGATCGGTCGGGTCGGCGGGGCCTTCTCCGGATAGCGTGGGGAGCCCTCGGGCCGCGGCGGCCGATGGCCCACGGCGGACGTGATTCCCAGTCGGGCCGGATACTTGCCGGTGAGAATGCTCGCCCGGGTTGGTGAGCAAAGCGGGTTGGCCGAGTAGGCGTCGGTGAAGAGCACGCCCCGGGAAGCCAGCTTGTCGATGTTTGGCGTCTCGTAGTAGCGGCTGCCGTAGGCCCCGCTGTCCATCCACCCCATGTCGTCGACGAGGAACAGCAAGACATTGGCCCGTTCTGCATCGGCGGCTCCTTGGGCGTATGCCGTTCTTCCGGGCGAGGAACCCGCCGCCACGCAGAATAGGGCCGCCAGCATCAGGCCGGATGAACTACACAACCGGACGAACCATCTCATCGTTCTCTCCTCCACAACTTTTGCACTTCGCGAGCGTTTTCCGAGCCAGGCGTGTACAGGGTCCAATGTTTCCACACAGCCATACCAGTTTCGCCGATCGTCGTCGAAGAATCAACCTTCGGACCCTGCCCGCGTTCGGGGACTGAGGCCCAATATCCCTCCTTCTGTGCTGAGCGAACTCTCCGGACTCTTCTGGACCTTCTGTTGGCCGCTCAGGCAGCGAAGGCTGATGACTACGAGACATTCCTGCCGTCGATCTCGCGGCGAAGCTGACGGGCGGTGAGGCCTTCAGTTCGGACTCGCTCAATCAGTTCTCCCTGTTCCCTCTTCGACCTGACCCTCGTCAGCACCAGGAAGTGCTCCAGGCTGAAAGGTCGTCCGTTATCCAAGGTTTTCGATGCTTGCTCCTCGACGAAGTGTCGGGTGAACTCCTGCGCCAGGCCGCGAAGGTCGTAAAGGAAGTCGGTCCCCCCGGGAATCGCGAGAAAGCTCGCGATCTGCTCCAGAGCGCGTTCGCCAAAGACCGGTTCCTGATCCAGCCGCGAGATCTTCGCGATCCAACTTCCGAGGTCGTAGTGAACCAAGGTTGACTCCAACGCGACGTCCCGCAGCTTTCTCTCGATCTTCACCGCCAGCGTTCGGGTCGGGGAAAACATTTCGTAGCAGAGATCCTCGCGCCGTTCTTTCGGCGTTTTCGACTTCTTCCCGGTCATGCTGTTTCTCATTTGCAGATCGTAGGAGTACTTGCCTGCGCTTTATCGACTGCGGAGCGCCGTCCGTCGCAGCTCCTGCATGTTCTTCATCATCGCCAACATGTCGGCCAGCTCGGCACGCATCGCGCGAACGGACTTGTCGCCCACCTGATTCTTTCGCCCGTTATCCGCCGATCGCCTTTCCCCCTCGGCGGTTCTCGGGCCTGTGGACTGGAGCCAAGGTTGGTTCTGCAAAGCGGTCAGCCGTAGCTTCTCCCGACCCTCTGGGGCGAGCGGTCCCCGTTTCAACTGGTTGCGTCGGCCGGCTGCCACTCGTCTCGGATTCGATTGGGAGCGCGGATGTTGGGACATGCGTCAGCTTACTTCCTTGTTCGCGGTCATTATGAATTGAAGGAGCCTCATTTTGAGGCTTGCCATCATTGATTTGGGCAATTTGCTGGTTCTCGGCAAGGTTCGCCTGCTTCACGACGGTGAAGTGCTGCGTCCTCGCCGGCTGCCGATATTGCCTCAGGGCGAGGGACAACCGCCGGAACTCGCCCGTCAGCCGAACGGCAGCGGCAGAGTAAGCCTTGACTACCTCAAGGGACTCCGCCGCTTCCGTCTTGGCGTGAAGCTGCCCAACACGAAAGTGGGCGAGTGCAATCTGCTCGATTATCAAGATTTCAATGGGATCGGTTGGATTGCCGGAAGCCTTGACCAGCCAATCGCGATAGACCTTCCACCCCATTGCTCCCGCGGAATCGCCGGTGGGGACAGCGGAGGCCAGGGCAGCGGGGAAGACGTAGCCCCGTATGATCGCTGCTTCCTGTGTGGCCTTGGCAACTGCGACCCTCTCCCGGGCCGCGGGGCCCGATTGAAGCTGGGAGTGTTCAGTTGGAAGCGACGATCTCTCATCTGTTGATTGTCGTACCAGCTCGCTCATGGTTCGTTCTCGATGCGTTCAGGTGAGAGGTCGAATAGCATCATGCCGGCATCGGCGATCCCAACTCACCGGTGATTTGCACTACGATCTGCCGGTTTCTCCGCTTTGGTGACGGAGCGAGGCTGCCTGGCGGCCTGAACATCCCCGGCGTAGGCCGGCCCGACAATCTTTCCGTCCAGAAATCTCGCGAAGAATCGTCTGGCGGGTTCCAACCGTTTGTCACGATCTGCGTGACGCTTCTCCCGGACACGGGCCACGCGGCGGTCGATTTCCGCCTCGGGCAGAGGTCGTCCAGACAGTATCCTCCTCGCGTACTGGATGACCTTGTGCCGGAGGGTTTCGAGTCGTCGCTGGCGCACTATCGCGTCTTCGGTCTCCGCCACCTCCTCCATCTCGTCACCGAGGATATAGAGCAACTTGGCGCCAACGGGGTCGTAGGGCAGGAACATCCCCGCCACCAGGGATTGTACTTCCATCGGGATGCGAGCATCCGGTCGGAGATATACCTCCAGATTGGCGGGTTCCCCCGGGCGATACACACTCCGGAAAACTGTCAGCAGCCTGTCAAGGATGGCCCTGTCGCCGTAGATGGCAATCCAGGCCCAGAACGGGCGCAGGTCCTCTTTGTCGAAGCCACCTAGTAGCTTGTCGTCCCCAATTAAGTGCTTACGCAAATAGTCATTGGCACCGAGGCAATCTCGAATGTTGCAGAACGTCTGCTCGTAGGTGGCGATAACCTCCGGCTCCACGCCGGTTTGCCGGCTGATCTCCGCGTCGGTTTGTCCGGCTAGAAGTCGGGTCTCCAGTTCCCAACGGAGCAAGCCGTTTCCCTCGAAGATCGGGAGGGCCTCCAAAATCAATCGGGCCAGCTTGTTGGGCCGCTTGTACGGATTCCCACGCTCTACGCGAGTCCTCAGCCGGATCGCCGCCTGTAGGGTCGGGTCGTCCTCCTTAGTTGACCTAGCTTCCCCGCGAGCGATTTCTCCGGCCGTCTCCCAGCGCCAAGGCGGTGGGCTAAAATGATTCCAGAGCCTCCG
>CAZDHN010000397.1:0-6216 GCA_964505115.1 uncultured Planctomycetaceae bacterium | reverse complement strand
CATGCCTTGCGACATGGACCCGATCAAGGCGATCGCCAAGAAGCACAATCTGCCCGTCGTTGAGGACGCCTGCCAGGCCTGGATGGCCGAGTACAAAGGGAACAAGTGCGGCACGCTTGGTGATATGGGCTGTTTCAGTTTCCAGAACTCCAAGCACATTCCCTCCGGCGACGGCGGGGCCATCACCAGCAACAGCGATGAACTGATGGACCGCTGCTACGCCTATCACAACTGCGGCCGCGGCACCGGTACATTCAAGGGCAGCGGCTCTTTCAGCCACGGCGTCAACTACCGAATCACCAACTACCAGACAGCCCTGCTCCGGCAGGAGATCGACAGGCTGATAACGGACACCGCGCGTCGACAAGCAAACGCCCTCTATCTGACGGCCGCGCTAAAAGAGATTCCCGGCATCGCGCCGGCCCGTCTGCCGGAAGACAGCAAGGCGGTCTATCATCTCTACGCCTTCAGCTACGACCCGGCCCAGTTCAACGGCCTGCCGAAAGGCAAGTTCCAGCAGGCGCTCCGCGCCGAGGGTATCCCTTCCAGTGGCGGCTACCACGAACAGTACAACGACGGCCTGCTCGACGAGGCGATCGCCTCGCGCGGCTTCAAGCGTCTCTTCAGCGCCGAGCGACTCAAAGCCTATCGCGACAGCCTCCAGGAACTCAAAGGCAACAAGCAAGTCTGCGAGACGATGGTCGGGCTGTTCCAGACGCTGCTCCTGGCCGAGCGTAGCGACATGGACCACATTATCGAAGCGGTCCGGAAAATCCACGCCCACAGCGCCGCGCTGAAAGCGTGAGTGCGGATCTCGATACCACTTATTAGAGCATGAACGGAGTCGTTCATCGAACGAAAGACTACCGAGTGAGGAATCTCCAATGACCAAGGAAATCACACGGCGCCGACTGCTAGGGCGGGCGTTGGGCGCCGCCGGGGCGGGAATCTACCTGCCGACGTTCATCTCCTGTGTAAGACCGCGAACCATCGAGCCGGATGATAAGAAGCAGGGCTCCACGGAAGACGACAGGACAGCCGGGCCGAACGACCGGATCGGCGTCGGATTCATCGGTTGCGGGCGTCGCAACGGGCAACTGCTCAGGGGAAAAGGCGGCCAGAAGAAACCGCCCAAGAGCATACGCATCGTCGGCGTGGCCGATCTTAACGAGCGACGCGCCAACCAGTGGGCGGCCAAGCACGAATGCCCGGCCTATTCGGATTACCGCAAACTGCTCGATCGCAAGGACGTGGACGTGGTCATCTACGCCACGCCCGAGCATTGGCATTACCTGCCCTGCATCCACGCCGCCCAGGCGGGCAAGGATATCTACGGCGAGCAGCCGCTCTCGCACACGATCCGCGAGGGACGCGTTATGGTCGACGCGGTCCGCAAGTACAAGCGCATCTTCCAAGTCGGCGAACAGCAGCGATCCCACCCCACGACCCGAAAGGCCGTCGAGCTGATTCTCAACGGGCGTATCGGCAAGGTGCATACGGTCATCGGCTACAACTACCCGAGCCCCTATGAATGCAATTTTCCCGCCCAGCCGATCCCCGACGGACTGAATTGGGACCGCTGGTGTGGCCCAAACAAGGTCGTGCCCTACCATACCGACCTTTACCTCTCGCGCGTACCTTATCTTCGCAGGAGGTATCCGGCGATGCCAGCGGAGAAGTTCGCCGTCGGCCCGGGGTGGATGTCGTTCCGACCCTATTCGGGTGGCGAACTGGCCAACTGGGGTTGCCACGGACTGAGCATGGTCCAGTGGGCGCTGGAAATGGACAACAGCGGTCCGGTCGAGATTTGGGTCGATCCGGCCGAAAAACTCGAAAAGGTGGTTTACAACAACCCGGAAAACCGTGATCGCGGCGATAGCATCTCCAGCCAACAGATCATCAACTACCGCTTCGCCAACGACGTGGTACTCGAACTCAGCGGAACCGATCCCCGGCTGGGTGGCGGCGGAACCTTCATCGGCGACAAGGGCAAGATCACCGTATTCCGCGAAGGCTACGAGTGCGATCCCGTGGGCCTCGACGAAGCTCCGCTTCCGCCCAACGCGAAGCGCGTCTACCGAAGCGACAACCACATGAGCAACTTCTTCAAGTGCGTGCAACAGCGCAAAGAGCCGATCATGAACGTGGAGAACGCTCATCGCGTGGCCACCTTGTGCCACTTGGGCAATATCGTCCGCTGGCTGGGGCGTCCGCTCAAATGGGATCCGGAAAAGGAAATCTTCCCCGGAGACGACGAGGCGAACACCTATCTCGATTGCGAAAAACGCAAGCCCTACGAACTACCGAAGGAAGTTTAGTCGTACATAAAGCCGCGACCGTTGGTCGCGCCAAGCATTGCCCAAGACCGCGGCCACCGAAGTCCAGCGCGACCAATGGTCGCGGCTTTATGGGCGAGCCAAAAATAACCGAACCACTTTCTTGAGTGACCCTGAAGGAGAACACCCATGTCACGGAAATGTTACATAGCCGCCCTCCTGGCCTGCTGCCTGGCGATGGCGACCGATTGCCCGGCCGCCGAAGCCGCGCCCGAAAAGAACACGCCCGCAAAAGCCGCGCCCGCCAAGGAGACACCCGCCAAGGAAACGCCCGCTAAGAAGGCGCCTGCCAAGGAGGCGAAGCCCAAGGTCGAACAGTCGGTCCGTTACGTTACGCTCGACGCTCCGGCCGGCATGTCAAGGGCGGTTGTTGTCCAGGGGCATCCGCTGGTCTACACGCGTCAGCTATTGCCGCTGGACGCCGAGGGGAAAATCGTCGGCGAGGGTTCGGCCGACAAGCAGATCGAGCAGGTTCTGGACAATCTGGAAAAAGTGCTCAAAGCCGGTGGGTCGGGGCTTGACAAACTGATCCGCTTCAACATCCAAGCCCTTTCGCACGAGACGGCCGACCGCACGCGCGAGCTATTGGGGAAGCGTTTGGACGCCGCCGTCCGCCCGGCAGTTACAGTTGTTCTAACGCCGCTTCCTGATCGCAAGGCATTGGTGGCCGTCGACGCGGTCGCCGTGGCCGAAAAAGGCGAGGGCGTGGAACTCAAGCGAGCCGAGGCCGTTGGCGGCGACAAGGGCTGTGCCGACGCGGCGCTGATTCCGGCCGGCGGCGCGGTCTACGTGTCCGGCTATCCGGAGAATGGCAGCTTGGCCAAATCGGCCGTCTCTCGGTCGCTTTCCGCGCTGCTGAAGATTATCGGGGAACTGAAGCTCTCGGCGGCGGACGTTGTGCGGGTGAAGGTCTTTTTGACGCCGGCCTCGTCGGCTGAAGAGGCCCTGGAGGAGGTGAAGAAGCTCTTCCCGGGCCAACTCACTCCGCCGGTGGTTTTCGTGGAGTGGATCGCATCAATGCCGGTCGAGATCGAGCTTGTCGCCCAGTTGCCGGCGGACAAACCGGCCGAGAACGTGCGGTTCTTCAGGCCGCCCTGGCTGAGGCCCTCTGCCACCTTCAGCCGCGTGGCGCTGGTCGGCTCCCAGCGGCAGATTTTCATTTCCGGTCTGTCGGCCCGTAAGCCGGGTGACGGCGAGTTCCAAACCCGCGATGTGTTCGAGCAACTCGATGTAATCCTCGCCGAGACCGGCAGCGATATAGAGCACCTGGCGAAAGCCACGTACTATGTCTCCGACGACGACGCCAGCCGGGGGCTCAACATTGTGCGTCCCGAGCTTTTTGATCTCGCCCGCCCGCCGGCCGCCTCCAAGGTCACCGTACACGGCGTGGGCCAGGCGAAGCGCATGGTGACGATGGACATGATCGCGGTGCCCAGCGGGAAGTAGTGCGGGAGTGAGTCTACTAGCGCCAATACCGTTTGCGTAAGACGCCGCGTCAGGTCCCCTCTCCCTTTGGGAGAGGGCTAGGGCGAGGGCTTTCGGCTTCACTAAAGCACCTAGACACCCTCACCCCCGGCCCCTCTCCCAAAGGGAGAGGGGAGACTTTTCGTAACGGCTACTAAATGAACGGTATTGCGTTTGGCCTCGTCCACAACGCAACCGTCACTTATCCGAGAAACCGAGGGGTTCCAACATGCAGCCAGTTTCACGAAGACGGTTCTGCCGAACGGCGCTCGGCGCGGGAGGGCTCTTGGGGCTGGGCGTGGGGAGCGTGGCCTGGAACGAAGGTCGCCGCGAATCGCTTGCCGTTGCCAGTGAATTGCAGAGTGAAACCGCCCGCTCGACGGCCTTCGGCGCCCAAGTGTCGATCACCGCGCTTCATGCCGATCGGACGATTGCCGCGCGGTCGGCCAAGGCCGCGATAGCCGAGCTGCATCTGGTCGATGAGATAATGAGCCTCTATCGGCCGGACAGCCAACTTAGCCGCTTGAACCGCGATGGCGTCCTGCACCGCCCCCATCCCTGGTTGGTCTCGCTGTTGCGCGAGGCTAGGGTGATCTCGCAACTCACCGGCGGCGCGTTCGACGTCACGGTGCAGCCGCTTTGGAACGTTTATTCGGACGCGCAAAAAGCCGGAACGGCAGCCAAGCCCAACCACATCGACGCTGCCCGGCGAAAGGTCGATTGGCGGCAAGTCGAGGTTTCACCGGCCGCTATCCGTCTGCACGGAGAATGCAGGGCCGTAACACTTAACGGTATCGCCCAAGGCTTTGCGGCCGATCGGGCCCTGGCCGTGTTGCGAAAGCAGGGGATCCGGCACGCCCTGGTCGACGCGGGCGAGATCAACTCGCTGGGAACCCGGGGCGACGGCGAGCAATGGAGAGTCGGCATTCGGCATCCCCGCCAGGCCGACGCACATGCGGCCGTTGCCGGGCTCGGCGGCCGCTGCCTGGCAACGTCGGGCGACTACGCCACCAGCTTCAGCGACGACCATACTCAAAACCACCTCTTCGATCCACGGACGGGTCAATCGCCCAAAGAGTTCTCGAGCGTATCGGTCGTGGCGCCCACCGGCGTGCGGGCCGACGCCCTGGCCACGGCGCTTTCCGTGCTCGATCCGCGGGACGGGCTCCGTCTGCTGAAGAACACGCCCGAGACGGACGCGCTGTTCGTCTTCAAAGACGGCCGCGCGCTGGCCACCAGCGGCTTCGTGGAATGCACGTAAGACGAACGGAAAGGAACTTGCCGTAGCTGGATTCGCAAGAATTCAGCCGTGATGCAATGAACCGAATTCTTGCGAATCCGGCTACCAAAGCGGTGATGCAATGAACCGAATTCTTGCGAATCCGGCTACCAAAGCGAGGAAAAGGAATCGATACTGATGCAGGAACGTAACGTAAGACACAACCGCCTTGGGAAATGCTCTCTAGCGGCATTCGTGCTCGTGGCGGCAATGGCCCTGTTGGCAACGGCCGACGTCGTCGAGTTCAAGAACGGGAAGAATATCGAGTGCGAGGTGACTTCCCGAACCGACAAGTTGCTGAAAATCAAGATGACGGTCGGCGGCCGGGAGTACCGCAGGGAGTTCCCGCTCGACCAGATTTTGGCCGTCACCGTTGACGGAAAGCGAGAGCTGGTTGCGGCGGAAGAGGAGTCCGCGCCAAGCAAGCCGGCTACCGGCGGCCGCACGCAGGCGGAAGTCGAGGCGCTGATCGCCAAGGTAGGCCGCGCGCAGCCCGACTGGTGGGACTCGGTGTCGCTGAATTATCCGCGGTCGCTCGACCTGAGTTGGTCGTCTCCTCCTCGCGGGGTCTGGAACAATCAGCGCTACTTGGGCCAGTACGTCTGGGATGTCGTGAACACCAATCCCGACAAGTGGAAGGGGGGCGTGCGGCTTATGCATCACGTACTGGCCGAGAACCAGGACCGCCCGGAGACCAGGCAGCGGGCGATGATCGAACTTGGCCGCATGTACAACAATCTGTTGCAGGATTACGGTCGGGCGGCGTTTTGGTGGCGTCAAGCGGGAGTCGACAAGACGGAACAGGCTTCGCAAAACGCGATCCATCTGGCCGAGTGCTACGCCAAGCTGGGCTGCAAGAAGATGGCCCTCGAACTGTTGGCCAAGATCCCGCCTCATTTCGCCACGATCAAGGCGTTGGCCGACATGGGTGAGATCGACGGCGCGCTCCGCCTGGCCGACGCCAACACGCAAGGGCCCTACGCCGACATCGCCTGTATCTACGCGGGCGACGCCTGCCGAGTCTCCGGCCAGTATAAGAAAGCCCTCCAGTACTACGAGAAACTGCTCGCCCTGCCCGTGAGCGGCCGCATGTGGAAGCGTATAGAGCGAAACAAGGAACGAGCCCGCGCGAACGTC
>CAZDHN010000396.1:0-6229 GCA_964505115.1 uncultured Planctomycetaceae bacterium | reverse complement strand
GCACGGTCGAAGGGCTAACCCGCGGGACGCTAGATGGCATGAACATCATCACCGACGCCACGCTGTTGGGCGGCGAGGATAGCATCGACAACGATTTCGCCGAAGTGCATCCCGCGTCGCTGAGCGGGCACGTCTATCACGACGCCAACAACAACGGCGTTTTCGATACGGGTCTTCCCGGCACGGGCGAAGATCCCATCTCGGGCGTTACGATTATCATCGAGAAAACCGGCTCCGGCGGCCAGTCGGGCGGGTTGATCCCCTTCACCGGCATCCAATCGACTACGACCGACGCGAACGGATTCTGGTCCTTCGCCAATCTCATGCCCGGCGAATACCTGGTCGAAGAGATCCAACCGCTTGCGTATGTGGACGGCCTGGACGCGGCCGGAACGGCAGGCGGAACGGCCCATAACCCGGGCGACCTGATCGACGGCGTGCAATTGGCGGCCAACCAGTCGGGCGAGGATTACGACTTCGGCGAACTGCTGCCAGCCAGCATTTCCGGCTACGTTTACGAAGACAATAACAACAACGGCCTGCGCGAGACGGGTGAGGCCGCAATTGCAAACGTCGAGGTCTTGTTGCTCGACGCCTCCGGTAATCCCACCGGACGGACGACCTTGACCGACGCCAGCGGCTACTACGTCTTCGGCGACCTCGCGCCCGGCACATACGGTGTCGACGAAACTCATCCCAATGGATACCTCGACGGGCTGGACACGGCCGGAACCGCCTATGGCACGGCCCATAATCCGGGCGACCTGATCGACGATATCCAGATCACCAGCGGCACCAACGCCAAGCTCTACAATTTTGGCGAAATCCGCGCCGCGGGAATTTCCGGACACGTTTACGAGGACAAAAACGATAACGGACGCCGCGACACGGGCGAGCCCGGCATCGGCGGCGCCGTGCTCACGCTCCTGGACGCGGCCGGCAACCCCACCACGCACACGACAACCACCGACGTCGGCGGATTCTACAGCTTCGATAACCTTCTGCCCGGCACATACGGCGTTGCCGAGGCTCAGCCCAACGGATACCTCGACGGCACTGACCGCAAAGGAACGGCCGGCGGAACGGCCCACAATCCGGGCGACTCGATCACCGGCGCCGTGCTGGCCGCGGGCGTGTTCGGCAAGAACTACGATTTTGGCGAACTGCGGCCGTCCAGCATCAGCGGACACGTATATGCCGAACTCAACGGCGATTGCCATTGGGACAAAGGCGAGCCGTTTTTGGCCGGCGTAACGATTTATCTGCTGGATATCTCGGGCACGCGCATCACTTCGACCTTGACCGACCAGAACGGACAATATTCGTTCGAAAACCTCAGGCCGGGCAACTACGGTGTCGAGGAAATCCAGCCGCCAAAATATTATGACGCTTGCGATCTGGTAGGCTCCGAAGGCGGCGACAACTCGGTCAACGACAAGATCACCAAGATCGATTTGCCCAGCGGCACCGACGCCATCGATTACATCTTCGTCGAGGTGATCGGCGCAACAATTTCGGGCTACGTCTTCCAGGACGGTTCCGACGTGATTGTGCCTTACGGCAAGACACGGCCCGAAGTGGAAGCGATCAGCGATGGTATTTTCTCGGCCGACGATACACCTATCACCGGCGTGGTCCTGCAACTCGGCGACGATATCGGCATCCCCATACTCAATGCCCACGGCCAACCGATCACCACCGTGACCAACACCAATGGTTACTACGAATTCACCAACCTGCGGCCAGGAACCTATACGGTTCTGGAAGTTCAACCCGACGGCTACGTCGACGGTATCGACACGGCCGGCTCCGAAGGCGGTATTGCGGTCAACCCCAAGGACAACGTCAGTCCGATGATCCTTTCGCAAATGGCGGTCGACCCCAACGACGACGCGATTATTCGCATCAACTTGTCGGTTGCCGACGCGGCCGTGAGCTACAACTTCAGCGAAGTCCGCTTTGTCGACGAACCCTACATTCCGCCAGGTCCGAATCCCGATCCAAAACCGACACCCAAGATCCCCAACCCGCCGCCATTGCCCGAGCCGCAGGCCTACCCGGTTCCGTACGCGCATCCCTACGTGCCCGCACCGTTGGACTACGGCGGGTCCGGCCTGCCCACCGGCACTACCTGGCACCTGAGCGTTATCAACGCCGGTCAGCCGCGTAGCGACCAGGCCGGCACGTCCGAGTTCATCGCGATTGCCAACTCGCATTTCAACCCAGCCTCGTGGATCGGCACACGCATGGACCGCGCGGTCTGGAGAACGGTCGACGGCCAGAACCTGGACATGACCCAATTCACGCCCGAGGAACAATGCCGCTTCGGCTTCCCCGGCGCCGAGCCCGTCACGGGCGACTTCAACGGCGACGGCCACGACGAGGTGGGCGTATTCATCGACGGCCAATGGTTTATCGACCTCAACGGCAACGGCACCTGGGACGACGGCGACCTGTGGGCCAAGCTAGGTAGCGAGGGCGACCTGCCCGTCACCGGCGACTGGGACGGCGACGGTAAGACCGATATCGGCATCTTCGGCGCCTCCTGGGTCGGCGATGCACGAGCCATAGCCACCGAGCCGGGCGTGCCCGACAGCCAGAACGTCACCACCGGGCGTTATAAGAACATCCCGCCCGACGACGAAGACGCCACCGGAGGCGTGCGGACCATGAAACGCACGGCCGACGGACGACTCCGCTCCGACGTGATCGACCACGTCTTCCACTTCGGCACCGCCGGCGACCGCCCCGTCACGGGCGACTGGAACGGCGACGGCGTAGCCACCATCGGCGTCTTCCGCGGCGGCGTGTGGTTCCTGGACGTCGACGGCGACGGACGCTGGAGCACGCCCGACCTGTACATCGAATACGGCCAGCGCGACGACCTGCCGGTCGTGGGCGACTTCAACAAAGACGGCATAGACGACATCGGCGTCTATCGGGCCGGCAAATGGATGCTCGACTCGAACGCCAACCGCGAAATAGACGCCCAAGACAAGGTCTTCGAACTCGGCGGACCACACGATCTGCCAGTAGTAGCCGACTTCGACGGCGACGGCAACCTCGAGTTCGGCACCTACGAAACCGGACCGGCGCCGTCCACAGATCAGCAAGTGGCCCGTTAGGAACACGTTATATTGCGGCACGATAACGCGGCCTGCCGACAATCAATCCAAAGCAACAGCCGGGGGCGACTGTTCTACAATCGTCATGGCGTAAAGCCATGTTTGTAGCACAGCCGTCCTCGGTTGTGTTTTTTGGTTCTCCACACATTTTAGTGGATGCATCTGGATGAATAGCTTGTTAGCCCAGCCGCTTGCGGCGGCTTTGGAACGACAGACACCGTCACAATTTAGAGTCTTAGATGTGCTGAATGAACGAAAACGCCGATCAAACGCCGCAAGTTTCTGATTTCGACCTGATCCGCATGATAGGCGAAGGCGGTTTCGGGCAAGTGTGGCTGGCCAAAAGTCAAGCCACCGGCCGGCTACGCGCGGTCAAGGTGATCCCCTTGCGTGGTGGTGGATCCGCGGGCTTCGCGGGCGCCGATCCGGCCGGGCGCGAGATCTGCTCCATCACGCGGTTGGAAGCAAACCTCGGCAGCCAGCATGCCAACCTGTTGAATATTCACCACGTAGGCAAAACGGCCGAGCATCTCTTCTATGTGATGGATCTGGCCGACGACGTTGGCGGTGGAGCGGGCACGGACGACGCGGGCTATCGGCCATCGAGCTTGCACGGTCGACTCGAAAGCGGGCGGTTGTCGGGCGACGAGTGTTTGCAATATGCACGGCAACTGCTGGCCGGGCTGGCCTTTTTGCACCAATCGGGCATGGTGCATCGCGACGTGAAACCGGCCAATTGCTTGTTTCTGGGTGGGGATTTGAAGCTGGCGGATTTCGGGCTTTTGACCGAAGCCGGGCCGCAAGTTTCGCGCGTTGGAACGCAAAGCTATATGCCGCCCGACGGACGCATGGACGCGCGGGCCGATGTCTATGCCGCCGGGCTGGTGATCTACGAAATGCTCAGCGGGCTACCGGCTGAGAGTTTTCCGCGGCTGGGGAAGAGTGCCCAGGAAATCGTATCTGATCCGACTCTCGACGTGCTCATGAAGCTGGCTCTGCGGGCTTGCGAGCCGGACCCGCGGAAACGGTTCTCGGACGCACAGCAGATGCACGACGAATTGGAGGCCAATTTGCTGGCGACGACCGCCGGACGGTCTCGTGTGCCGCGCCGAGCCATGCTCGCTGGCATGGTTCTGGCGTTGGGCCTTGTAGCGGTCGGATTCTGGGCAAGCCGCCCGCGGCTGGTGCATGTGAACTTTGTCACGCACCCGTTCGAGGCCACCGTCTGGCTCGATGATACTTTGCAAGTCGACGACGACGGGACGCCGTACAAAACGCCTTGCACGATCACGGATCTGCCGGCGCGGGTGCATGATGTTGTGTTCAAGCACGACGGCCTGGAAGATCGGGGCGTGGGTTCGCAAGATTTCGCTAAACAGCGGCGTATCGAAGCCGAGTGGGAATAACCGCGGTGCTAAAACCGCCGCAAGCGGCTGGGCTAACAACTCTCAGGTGTGAGCTATGAGCTATGGGCTTTGGGCTTTGGACATTGATCATTGGACATTCTAAATTCTTTCCTCATTCTGATTTCGACATTCCTCATTTTTCTCCCCCATCCTCTAATCAAAAAAGGGCACGCCCCTTACAGGACGCGCCCTTGATTAACAACCGTTCTACAGGCCGGCCCCCGCTAACCCTTATACTTCTCCCAATACGTGGGCATCAGTTCCTTGACCTGGACTTCCAGCTCTTCGTCGCTGATGGCGGTCATGCGGCCATCCTGCTCGTACTGGTCCAGCACCCAACGGGCCAATTTGTGGCACTTGATCTTGCTGATGCGATCGTCGCCTTTGAGTCCGAAGAACTCGTTGACCCACAGGGCCACGCCGTCGGAGCCGGTCTTGTCGGTCAGAGCCACGCGCGGCGGACGGTTCAACAACGTGGTGGTGTCGAAGATATTGTAGATCCGCTCGTCCTGACGCAGGCCGCCGGCGTGGATGCCGGCGCGGGTGGTGTTGAAGGCCTTTCCGACAATTGGGTAGTTGTCCGGGATGGGCAACCCGATCGAGCGCATGTAGTCGGCGATCTCGGTGATGACCTCGGTCTGAATGCCGCGGAGTTCACCCATCAGCGCGATGTACTCGATGATGGCGCTTTCCAGCGGCGGGTTTCCGGTCCGCTCGCCGAAGCCGAAGAGCGTGGCGTTGACTGCGTCGCAGCCGTAAAGCCAGGCGGAGCCGCCGTTGACGTGCACCTTGTGGAAGTCGTTGTGGCCGTGCCACTCGAGGCGATCGCTGGGTACGCCGCACTCCTGGTTCATCTTGTAGATCAACTTGGGAATGCTACGCGGCAACTCGACGCCCGGATAGCTGACGCCGAATCCCATCGTGTCGCACAGGCGGATTTTGGCCTTGAGTTCGTCGGGCACCTGCTCGCTCATGCGCATGAGACGCTGCACGAAGGGCAGAACGAAGCCGTCGATGTCGGCACGGGTGACGTCTTCCAGATGGCAACGGGGCCGCACGCCGGCTTCGAAGGCGGCATCGACGACCTCGCAGTAGCTGTCCATGCACTCCTTGCGGCTCTTGAATTTGAGCTTCTGGAAGATGTGGTAGTCGGAGCAGCTTGTGAGCATACCGCTTTCTTTGAGCTTCGCCTCGCGGACCAGGCGGAAGTCGCCTTTGACGGCGCGGATCCAACCGGTACACTCGGGGAACTTGTGTCCCAAATCGCGGCAACGGTCGAGCGTCTCGCGGTCGTTTTTCGTGTAGAGGAAAAACTCCGTCTGACGGATCACGCCGTTGGGGCCGCCGAGCTTGGCCAGAAGGTCGTAGATCTTGACCATCTGATCGATTGAATAGGGCGGGCGGGCCTGCTGGCCGTCGCGGAAAGTGGTATCGGTGATGACGATATCACGCTTTTTCAAGTCGGCCGGATCGAACTCGACCTGGCGACCGTCGATAACTTCGATGGCCGGGCCGTCGAAGCGAATCAAGGGAGGCAGCGAATAATCGAACGTTTGCTCCAGCAGATTCGGTTCGGTCGTATCGACCAAGGGATGTTCTTTGTAATTATCAGCAGACATGGAAGTCTCCTATGCAATGTTTTTGTGGAACAGCCGCTCTCGGCTGTTGGTAAACAATTGTAGGGTGCGTGCTTGCACG
>CAZDHN010000395.1:0-6230 GCA_964505115.1 uncultured Planctomycetaceae bacterium | reverse complement strand
ACTGGCAGAGAATCGGTGCGGGAAAGTCGCGAAAACAAAGGGCCAAGGCGTGCCCCGTCATGCCGCTCGCGATTGCCAGTTCGGCGAGAGCCGCGGAAGCCGGTCGGCGTAGTACGGTGTGGGAAGTAGCTAGACGAGTCATGACCGGCCCTCCCCTCGTTGAGCAACGGCCAACAGATGGCAGCGCAGAGCCGTGGCGTCCACACCCGCGCGGCGCGGAACCGAACTACGATGAACGCTGGCTGCGGCGCGGAGGGCGACGGAACTCGTGGCGGACCTCGCACTGGCCCTCACGAAACCCGGCGGGAAACTGCCAGACACGGCGTTCGAGCGACCTTCTGAGTGGCCGCCAGACGGGAGCACGCGAGCAGCGCGGTCGCGTAAACCTTTGTGCACACACAGGTTACGCCGCGTAACTGTAAAGATAGAATAGCGTCCCTTGCCGGGCGTGGACATCTACATGATCGTGGACCCCGACACGCCTAAGGAGACAAAACGGCCCAACTATATCCAAGACAAGGAGATCGAAGCGATCGTCGCATGGGTCAAAGGCGGCGGCGTGCTGATGCTGTTGAACAACAACAAGGGCGACACCGAGTTCGAGCACATGAACAGGCTAGCCGGCCGCTTCGGCATTACCTTCAACGAAGACGTACGCCTCGGCGTTCGCGCGAAACCCGAGAAGTTGAAGCTGCAACTACATTCGTTGCCCGACCATCCGTTCTTCAAGGGCGTCAAGAAGCTGCACATGCGTTCGATTTGTACGCTTTCGATCAAGCCGCCCGCCGAGGAAGTCTACAAGCTCGACGGCGACACGATCATGGCCGTTTGCCGATACGGCAAGGGCACGGTTTTTGCCGTCGGGGACCCGTGGGGATACGATGAGTACATCAACTTCGCAGATAACGTGCCATGTCTGAAGAATGTCTTCCGATGGCTGATCGACAGGGCGAAACATCCCAGCAAGAAAGGGAACCAACCATGAACAGGCGAGAACTTCTGAGAGTCTCGGCAGGCGCTGCCGCCTCTCTTGTCGGACTAAGTGAATGCCGTGCGGCGGCAAGAGAGCCTGCAAGCAGCAAGCGTGGTCTCTGTGCGACCGACAACGGCAAGCTGGCCGACCGCACGCTCCAGCAGCTTCGCGATCAGTACCGCCGCGACCTGTTCGGCGATTTCCTGCCGTTTATGGACAAGCACATCATCGACCATGAATTGGGCGGCTTCATGTGCAACGCCGATCGGGACGGCACCTTACTGAGCACGAAGAAGAACAGTTGGTATATCGGCCGGGGCATTTGGGTCTACTCGTTCTTGTACAACGAGGTGACGCACGAGAAAAAGCACCTCGAGGTGGCCCGCAAGTCGACGGAGTTCATCCTCCGCGATCCACCCAAGGGCGACAACCTTTGGCCTGCTGAATACACCAAGGAGGGCACGCCCGTGGCGGCGAAAGGCCAATACATCGGCGGCAAGTACGTGCCGGTGGGCAAGCAGGTTTACGGCGACCTGTTCATAGCCAACGGTCTGGCGGAATACGGCCGCGCCGTGGGTGAAGAGCGTTATTGGCATATGGCCAAGAAGATCATGCAGAAGTGCATCAAGATTTACGACCTAACCGACTACGACCCCGGCGCGCCCAAGGTGTACCTCGGCGGCGAGGGCAGCGAGTTGCCCGGCGTCCGGCTGCTGGGGGTCTGGATGTTGCTCTTGAGGCTCGGCTCGCAGATGCTTAGCCAGCGTCAGGATCCAGAAGTCCAGGGGGTGGTGGACCGCTGCCTCGACGCGATTTTCAACCGTCACTACAACGCCGAGTATGACCTAATCAACGAGGTGCTTAACCACGATATGTCGCGTCCCAATAACGAATATCGCGACCTGGTATACACGGGCCACGGCATCGAGACCCTTTGGATGGTGCTCTACGAAGCGCATCGCCGGAAGGACGCAGAGCTATTCGACAAGGCGGCCCGGCTGCTGCGGCGCACTATGGAAGTAGCCTGGGACGACATCTATGGCGGCTTCTTCCGCGGCGTCAAGAACGTGGATGCGAACACCTGGATATTGGACAAAGCGCTTTGGGTCCAGGAAGAAACGCTTATCGGTGCTCTCTTCATCGCCGAGCACACCGGGGCCCAGTGGGCCAAGGACTGGTTCTCCAAGACTTTCAAGTTCGTTCACGATAAGTATCCCTTGAAAAAGCACGGTTACGCGCTCTGGGACTTCTGGCCGGACCGTAAGGTCACCTTCGTCAAACACTATTCCCGTGTGGGGAACTTCCATCATCCCCGCCACCTTATGCTAAACCTGCGCTCGATCGAACGCATGATCGGGCGGAGTGGGAAAGCGTCCGGAGTTTCTTCCAATTGACAGTACTCTTGGCAAACCGACGGCTGGTGGCTCTTGGCATATGGACATTGACGACATACTATAGGAGACATGAAACATGGCTTTTCCGAGACTACGGCGGAGAGGATCGCAGGTGGCTCTTACGTTGACACTGAACATGATAGTACTTGTGCTCTGCCAGTGCATGGCCGTTGCCGGGGACACCAGGCAAGCGATGTTTGAACGTGTTTTCGGCGAGGCAGCCAAGCTGGATCCGACACTGGTGGCCAAGGTCAAGGCGTTGCCGCCGGGCAAGCAGCTTCTCATCGACCGTGACGGTGACGGCCGCAACGACGAGGTTTGGTACCTCGACACGGCTGCTCGCCATACGATCCGGCCCCTGCTGGTCCGTGTGATCGACGAGGACGGTGACCTTGATGAACACGGACCCGATCTGGACAGCGACCTCTACCTTGCGGACTGGAAGGCCGACGGAACGGTCGACGCCGTCGTCGACTATCAGGACAACGACGGCGACAACGATGTGGATGAAATGGCCGTCTATTTCTGGACGCCCGACAAGTACAAAAGCAAATGGCCCGAAATAATGTGCTATTGGGGCTGCGACAACAGCGATAACAACCTCTTGTGGTATGACGTCGACTGGACTTACTATCAGGGGAAATGTCAGTATCGCTGCTACTTCAGCGGCAACGACTTCTTCTCGGTCTTCCGTCTGAGGCCGGACATGGACCACTGGCTCTGCACGAATGAGAAGCCGTTCGTTTTTTATGATCCCGACGGAGATGGCTGCAGCGAAGTCACCCTGCGTTTCACCGGCTCGGGTGACGACATCACCACGGCGCGGTACTCGATGGACGCCGATGGCGACGCCTACGGTCGCCGGGCCTATGACTACGACTTCTCCATAACCGGCCTTGCCGGGAAAACCCCGCCGAGTGCCGAGAAGCCCGGCGGCTGCGCGGTGAAAGTCACCGACGACGTCAGTTCATCCATGAAGCTCCGTGGGATTCCCGCCCATCGCCTGCTGCGATGGGATGCGGCGCGGAAATTCGCGCAAGAGGCGCCTTGGCAGAAAGCCTGCTTGACATGGGATGAGATGAACGCCAACACCAGCCGCAATCCCGGCGGTGATCCGCACGAGCGATGGGAGGGAATCCTCAACCACGGTTCGGACAACTTTCCGCAGATCGGCGGCCCCCCGTGCAGCCCACTGAACAAGCGCAACGAAATCGTCATCAAGCCGGCCAGCCCGCTGCGGTTCTACTACGATCCGACCGACCGCCGGTTGCACCTGTTGGGAACGGGCGCCGCAGATGGCTGGATCGACGTCGATTACGACCTCGATGGCAAGCTGGACGCCAGGTACACCTACATCGACGACAACCAGGACGGCATCTTCGACCGGCGCAGGATCGACCTCGATGCCGACGGCAAACCCGAGTTCGACTGGAAGATGAAGGGTACGGACGTTCGCGAACTGAGGCTGGAGTACCAATCCCTCTCGGCGTTCTACAGGCAGGAGTTGGCCGGTGTTCTGGCCGAAAGCCAGCAGTTCATCGACGCTGCCAAGGCCGCACTGGGCACTCGGCTTGGCAATCCCGACCCGGTGGAGACATTCTTCCTTACCAAATTGCAGGCGTGGTGCCCGTCCACCCGGCTGGGGCAGCGAGTGCGGAGCACACCGGCCGGCGCGAGATACTACGTAGATCTCCTGCGGGATCGACTGCTGCATGCTCTCAAACAGGAATACGCAAAGCAGCAAGCGTGGGGTCGGGTTGAAGCGGCCTACGCGGCCGGCAACTACGCCGCTGCCGCAGACGTTGTCACGAAAGTCCTGGCTCCCGATGCACAAGTCGTGCCCCCGGCCCGGTTCCAGTCGTTCACCGATCGTATCCCGATCCGCATCGACAACACCGGCGGCAAAGAACAGGATCACTTGCCGGTCGTGCTGAGCCTCAAGGCCCTTCGGGCGGTCGCCCAAAACTTCAACCCGAGCAACTGCGCCGTCGTGGCGCCAGGCCGTTGGATCGACTGGCTGGAGATTCCGCACCAGGTCGACCAGATCGACCCGTCGGTCGGCAGAGAGTTTTCCTTCCTTGCCGACCTGCCCCCAGATGCCCGGCCGACGTATTACATCCATTACTCTCCGACGGGCAAGCGCAACAAGGAGTTCGCTCGCAAGACTGGAACGTGTGATTCCTGGAAGCCGCCCGCCGACGTGAACATCGGCTGGGAGTCCGCACTTACGGCATATCGAGCCTACGACGGCCATTTCGATTTCTTCGGCAAGAATACCTACAGCCACAGCAGGAAAGTCGAGTGGCTGATCTATCCGGTCACCGGCAGCTATCACACAGAACAGCCGTGGGGTATCAACGCTCTGCACGTGGGCGACACTTCCGGGCTCGGCGGTCTGACACTGTACCGGGGGGATCATTCCTGGATCGTGCGGAATCCCGGTTGCAAGGGAGATCTGAAGTTCACCAAGCGAATGCTCACGTCGGGGCCCATCCGTGCGGCGGTTGAGATAAAGGTGGCCAACATCACTACCGACAAGCCGGACTTCTCCTTGCGCATCTTGGGCGTCATCTACGCCGAGCATCAGGAAAGCGAGATCCGTGTGGCAGCCAATAGGGCCGGCCAATCGATGCTCCTTGCCCCGGGCCTGACCAAGTTGACCCGCCAGAAGAGCTTCGTCGAGAAATCGCTTGGCTGCCTCGGCGCCTGGGGGTGGCAGGAGGACATCATTGGCGAGGTGGGCCTGGGACTGATCGTTCCTCCAACCAAGCTGAAAAACGTGATTGACCTTGAGAACGAATGCCGTCTGCAATGCGACTTCTCCAGCGGCACGCTGCGCTACTGGATCATCGGCGACTGGCGTCGCGGCCGACGGTTCCCCGTAGCGCCGACGATTGACAATTGGCGCGAGGAAATGCAAACCCTGGCCGCCGTTCTGCATCGCGACGTTCCAGTCACCATCGGATCAGCGGAGACACTGCCGTGAACGGACGAGCGAATTCCGATACCCCGCGGCCAATAACCTTCAGTGCAGTTCCGGAATTGCAGGGAGAAAGAGTCAATGCTCATGAAGAGAAGAGGTAACGTTCTTAGATTCATGGCGTCGCTGCTGAGCGTCTTTCTGTTATCACTCACTGATGCCGAGGCGGCAGAGAGCGCTTCCAATCTTGTTCCCCGGCCCGGCTTCGAGGCGTCCTATGCATCGCTGAGAGCCCGTGAAGCAATTGGCATTGAAGGCTTGTAAGTATACCGGCCACGTCGCGGGCAGGGGGTGTCGCCGTCCACCGAAACTGATACTGAACAAATGACAACACGAAAGCGCGTCGACCGTGCCGCAGAACCAGCGATTTCGAGAGTAGAGAGTCAGCCGACGACAATGATTCCGTGAACGTCCGTGACGAAAACAACCTGACTTTCACGACGCGCGCAGACCATCAGCGTGCCTGCCAAACAGCTTGCCTTGCGCGGACCTTACGTTGCGCGCTTGAGCGTCACGATCGGAAGGTGCTGTCGCCCGGCATGGAAACGCACGTCGCGAGTCAAGCGGACGCCGGGTTGGCCCTTCACCAGCGTCCGGGGCGCGGCACAGGGAGATGGGCGTGGCCAACGCGCTCGCGGCTCGAAACGCGGCAGTCGATTCGCCGGACGCCGTTTGTGGTAGATCTCATTCGGCGTCGCGCCGCCAAGCCAGGCGTGCGGCCTGAATTCGTTGTACCACTCAGCGAAAAAAGCCAGTTCCTCGCGAAAATCCCGACGACGATAGGGAACCTGCAACAGCCGCCGCGTGCCCTCGTTCTTGATGCTAAAAATGGTTCATCCGGTTGAAGCGTAGCTGGGCCACGGGATCGCCAACATTAGGGTGC
>CAZDHN010000394.1:0-6231 GCA_964505115.1 uncultured Planctomycetaceae bacterium | reverse complement strand
GATTAGGGATTAGGGATTAGGGATTAGGGATTAGGGATTAGGGATTAGGGATTGGAGTCATGGTTTCCACGTCAAATCTAATCCCCAATCCCTGCTACCACGGTGTTTTCCAGGCAAAACGTTTCCGTTCGCTTACAGTCTGAGAAACAAAGAACAACTTACTTAGCGTACACCCAACAATCACACAATTGATAATTCGGTGGGACCCATGAACACGAACGTTCTTGGTGCAGTCTTCAGGCGGAACTTCGTCAGTTACTTTGCCAACCCGACGGGCTACGTATTCATCTGCGTGTTCGTGCTGCTGAGCGCGTTCGCCGCCTTTTGGCCGAACGAGTTCTTCAACACGAATCTGGCCAACCTGGACCAGCTCAACAAGGTATTCCCCTTCATTATGCTGGTGTTCATCCCGGCCATCACCATGAGTATTTGGGCCGAGGAACGCCGCGAGGGGACCGACGAACTCCTGCTCACCATTCCCGCCGGCGACTTCGACATCGTGCTGGGCAAGTACCTGGCGGCCGTGGCCATCTACAGCGTCTCGCTGATCTTTTCGCTGCTGTCGAATTATATCGTGCTGGGCGGGCTCAACCTGGGGTTTCTCGTGCTCGACGGATTGGGCGATCCCGACGTCGGCCTGATGCTGGGGACCTATGCCGGCTACTGGTTCGTCGGACTGGCCATGCTGGCCGTGGGAATGGGGGCCTCGTTCCTGACGAAAAACCTCACGGTGGGTTACGTCCTGGGTGCCATACTGAATACGCCGCTGGTCTTCGCCATGAAGGCCGACGCCATCTTCGGTCCCGAACTGGCGGTCGCCGTCAAGGACTGGAGCATCGGTGGGCAGTTCCGCGACTTCGGCCGCGGCATTATCAGCCTCGGCGGGATAGCCTACTTCCTGATGATCGTGATGGTAATGCTCTACCTGAGCATGGTCTTGATCGGCCGCCGGCATTGGGTCCGGGGACGCAGCGGGCTGGCCATGGTCGTGCATTATCTGGTTCGGGGCATGTCGCTGGTGATTGTGGCCGTCGGAGTGACCATGCTCTGCACATACGGCGCCCTGCGGCTGGACGTTACCAGCGAGCAACTCAGTTCGCTCTCGCCCGAAACTCGCGATTTGTTGAGCGAATTGGACCTCAAGCGACCCGTGCAGATCGAGGCCTTCGTCAGCCCCAGCGTGCCGGAAACTTACGTCCAGCAGCGTTTGAACCTGCGTTCGATGCTCCGCGAGTTGGAGGCTCGCGGTGGCGCGAACGTGACGGTTCGAGTGAACGAGACCGAGCGATTCAGCGAGGAGGCCGCCCGGGCCGAGCAGCGTTACGGTATCATGCCGCGTCAGGTGAGTTCAATGCAGCGCGGGGCGCTCAGTTTGGATCACGTCTTTATGGGCGTGGCCTTCACCTGCGGGCTGGAGAAGGTGATTCTGCCCTTCATCGATCGGGGTGTTCCGGTCGAGTACGAGTTGGTCCGCTCGATATGCACCGTCAGCCAGCAGAAGCGGCAGACGATCGGCATCCTGGGGACCGACGCTCCGCTGTTCGGCCAGTTCAACATGCAGACGATGTCCCCCGGCCGCGATTGGCCGATCATCGCCGAACTGGAGAAACAATACAACGTGATCAAGGTCGACGCTTCGCAGCCGATCACCGAGAAGTACGACGTGCTGCTGGCCGTGCAGCCGTCGTCGTTGGGGCCGGAACAGATGAAGAACTTCATTGCCGCCGTACATGGCGGGCAAGCGACGGCCATCTTCGAGGACCCCTTCCCCGTGTTCGCGATGGGCGTGCCGGCCACTAGCGCGCCACGTCAGGCGCCCGGTGGGATGAACCCAATGATGATGGGTCGCCAGCAAGCGCCGCCCAAGGGCGATATCGGGCCGCTTTGGCGGCTGCTGGGTGTCGACTTCGCACCCGACCAGGTCGTCTGGCAGAATTACAACCCCTACCCCAAGGCCAGCCATTTCCCCGAGGAGTTCGTCTTCGTCGACGAGGGCTCCGGCGCCAAGGAAGCCTTCGCCGCGGATAACGGGATTAGCGCCGGCTTGCAGCACATGCTCTTCCCCTTCCCCGGCTCGGTATCGAAACTGAACGCCTCGGGTCTGGAGTTCACCGCCCTGGCCGTTACGGGCGACGCCACCGGAACGGTGCGATTCGGCGAGATCATTCAGATGACGCCTTTCGGACCGCGCGGCGGTTTGAACGATATGCGGCGACAGATTCCGACCAACGTACCCTACGTGCTGGCCGCCCATATTCGCGGAAAGCTCAAGGCCGATCAGCCAATGGCCGACGAAGCTCCCCCGGCGGCCAAAGAACCCGAAGCCAAGCAGCCCGAAGCCAAGCCCGCAGCCGTGCCGCCCGTAGCCATGCCGCCCGCAACCATGCCGCCCGCAACCATGCCGCCCGCAACCATGCCGCCCGCGGCCATGCAACCGGAAGTCGGCAAACCGGCCGGGGATGTCGAGATCAACGTGGTTCTGGTGGCCGACATCGACATGCTTGCACAGGATTTCTTCCGGCTTCGCGAGCAGGGTGAAATGCCGGAGGCCGGCATTCACTTCGACTTCGACAACGTCACGTTCATTCTCAATGCCCTGGACATGCTGGCCGACGACCAGCGGTTCGTCGAGATACGCAAGCGTCGAGCCAAGCACCGCACGCTTACCTGGATCGACAAGAAGACCGAGACCGCCCGGGAGGAAACCACGGACGCCCGCGAGCGGCTAATCAAACAGTTCGACGAGGCGAAGCAGAAGGAGCAGGACGCTCTGAACAAGAAGATCGACTCGCTAAAGAAGCGAAAGAACATCGACCCGCAACAGTTGCTCATCGAGGTAGCCACCGCACAGCAGGTTGGCCAGCGGCGACTGGAGACCAAGGTCGAGCAGCTTACTCACGAGCGGGATCGGGAGATCAACAAGATCGAGACGAAACTGGCGTTGGAAACACGCCGGGTGCAGAATGCGTCGAAGATGTGGGCGGTGTTCCTGCCGCCGATCCCGCCGCTCGTGGTGGCCATTATCGTTTTCTTCACCCGACGCTCCCGCGAGCGGCTAGGCGTGTCGCGGGCGCGGCTGCGATGACCCGATGGATTCGCCCCAACCGCACGGGAGTGGAACGAGGAAAATCAAAATTCGCCCCCCAACCGTATGGGAGTGGAACGAGGAAAATCAAAAGATGAACGAAAATTCCAAGACGATGATTTTTGTGGCGGTAGCCGTGCTGGTTGCGGGCGTCGCCTGGTTGGCACGTCCTTCGCTGCCGGTGGAAGAACCGGAAGACATGCGAGGGCAGCAATTATTCCCCGACTTCCAGGACCCGCTGGCGGCGGCCAGCCTGGAGATTGTCAAGTTCGACGAAACGACCGCCACGGTCCGGCCGTTTGAAGTGGCTCAGGTGGACGGACGCTGGTCGATCCCCTCGCACGACGATTACCCGGCCGACGCCGAGGATCAGGTGGCCGACGCGGCCGCCTCGATGATGGAACTCACCGCGTTGGATGTCGCCAGCGACAGCCCCGGCGATCATTCGCTCTACGGCGTGGTCGATCCCGACCCGAAAACGCTCAAGGCCGGTTCAACCGGCGTGGGTATCCGGGTAATTATGAAGGATAAGGACAAGAAGGTGCTGATGTCGCTGATCATCGGCAAGACGGTCCCCGACCGGGATGAACTGCACTATGTCCGCCGCGCCGGCCAGGATCCCGTCTACACGGTTGCCGTCAAGACCGAAAAACTCTCGACCAAGTTCGAGGACTGGATCGAAGACGACTTGCTGAAACTCAGCAGCTTCGACATCAAGCAGGTCGATCTCCGCAACCACTCGGTCGACGAGATGCAGGGGGCGCTGATCCAACGCGGGGAGTTGAGTTTCGACTACAACGACACGGGCGACCCGAAATGGAAGCTGGTCGAAGACCGCCAGTTCAAGGAGGGCAAATGGGTGCCCGGCAAACTGGCCGACGACGAAGAACTCAACACGGCCAAGCTGGACGAAATGAAAACGTCGCTTGACGATCTGAAAATCGTCGACGTGGCCACCAAGCCGGCCGGGCTCAGCGCCGACCTCAAGGCGGCCAAGGAGTTCAGCGCCAACCGCGAGGCGGTCGCTTCGCTGGCCAGCCGCGGTTTCTACGTTGCCAAGGTCGCCAACCGGGTCGAATTATTCTCCAACGAGGGTGAAGTCCGCTGCCTGATGAAGGACGGCGTCGAGTACGTGCTCCGCTTCGGCGAAATCGCCGCCGGCTCCGGCAGCCAGGATGATAAAGAGAAGGACGAAAAAGGAAAACCGGAAGAGGACGGCAAGGAGTCGGGTGGTTCGGGGCTCAACCGGTACATCTTCGTAATGGCCGAGTTCAACCCGGGCGCTATCGAACAACCTAAGTTGGAATCTCTGCCCGAAGCGAAAAAGCCCGCCGAAAAGAAGCCCGAAGCCGACAAGAAGCCCGAAGCTAACAAGAAGCCCGAAGCTGACAAGAAGCCCGAAGCTGACAAGAAGCCCGAGGCTGAGAAGAAGCCTGAAGGCGAGAAGAAGCCCGAAGCCGAGAAGCCTGAAGCCGAGAAGCCCGAAATGTCCGACGAGGAACTCGCCAAGGAGCGAGAGCGAATCGAGAAGGATAACAAGCGGAAGCAGGAGGAGTACGACGAGAAGGTCGCCAAAGGCAAGGAGCGGGTGAAGGAACTCAACGGCCGGTTCGCCGATTGGTACTACATCATCTCCGACGAGGTCTACCGGAAGATACATCTGAGCCGGGCGGATGTCGTCAAGAAGAAGGAAGCAGAGAAGAAAGACGATGCGGCCGCGGCTCCCGGTGGCATGCCCCCCGCCGGAGTTGCCCCCGGTGCCTTCGACGCACTTCGCAAATCAATGCCCGGAATGCCACCCGCAAAGAAGTAGCACGACCCGCGCCGATTTCGTAGCCGGATTCGCAAGAATTCGGTTCGTCGCGGCACGGCTGAATTCTTGCGAATCCAGCTACGGCGAGTTGAGCGATTGTCACGGCTGAATTCTTGCGAATCCAGCTACGGCGAGTTGAGCGATTGTCACGGCTGAATTCTTGCGAATTCTGCTACAAGTGCTCCGTCCAGCCGCGCTCTTTCAGCAGGCCGGTTATGCGGCGGATCGATTCTTCGTCGTGCTTGGCGGCCACCAGCGTGGCGTCGGGCGTGACGATCACGATCATGTCCTTCACGCCCACGGTAACCACGACGTGGTCGGGATCCGTGCTGCGGACGATCGTGCCCGATGTGTCTATTGCCAGGTGCCGGTCCGCGCTAATCACGTTGCCGTCGCGGTCGGGTGGCCGCAGCCGTTCCAAAGCCCGCCAACTCCCCACGTCGTCCCAATCGAACGGCGCTTCGATCACCACCACGTCGTCTACCTGTTCCATCACGCCGAAGTCGATCGAGATGGGACGAATGGCGGAGAACTCGCGCTGGAGTACTTCGGTGTATTGCGCTGAATCGGCCGCCTCGCCGATCTTTGAAAGCCGCTCGTACATCTCCGGCTGAAACCGCTCGATTGCCGCCAGAATTGTGGCCGCCTTCCAGACGAAAATGCCCGAGTTCCAGTAGTAGAGCCCCGTCTCCAGGTATTGCCGGGCGATCTCGGCCTTCGGCTTCTCGTGGAACTTCATCACGCGGTAGACCGCCGGCGGATGGGCCAGGCCGCCCGCCGCTTCGCACTCCAACGGCGTGCTCCGCTCGATGTAGCCGAACGATTCGGCCGGATAGGTCGGCCGGATGCCGAACGTGACCATTTGCTCGGGCCGTTGCCGGACCACGCCCGCGGCGAATCGGATGGCATCCTGAAAGAGACCGTCCGGCCCGATCACGTGATCCGAAGGCATTACGGCCATCACCGCCTCGGGATCCTTTCGGAAAACCCACATCGCCGCCAGCCCAATGCAAGGAGCCGTGTCCCGCTTGCAGGGCTCGACCAGCACGGCGTCTTGCGGCAACTCGGGAAGCTGTTCGGCGATCGATTGGGCAAGTCGGGCGGTGGTCGCCACCAGGGTTCGGTCGGCCGTCACCAGGTCACCCAACCGGTCGACGGTCGCCTGGATCATCGTCCGCTCACCCGACATCCGCATCAATTGCTTGGGAAGATCGGCGCGACTTTCCGGCCAAAACCGAGTGCCGGAACCGCCGGCCATGATTACAGCGTGCAGCATTGTAGTTGGTAGTTGGTAGTTGGTAGTTGGTAGTTGGTAGTTGGTAGTTGGTAGTTG
>CAZDHN010000393.1:0-6270 GCA_964505115.1 uncultured Planctomycetaceae bacterium | reverse complement strand
GGGCTCGAATCGTTCGAGGCCGACGACATCCTGGCCACGGCCGCCCGACAGGTGGATCGGCTCGGCGGCGAATGCTACCTGGTAACCAGCGACAAGGACTGCCGCCAGTTGATCACCGATCGGGTGAAGCTCTACAACATCCGCAAGGATGCCGTCTACGATCGCGAGTCGCTCCAGTCCGATTGGGGAATCTCGCCCGAGCAGGTCGTCGATTTCCAGGCCCTGGTTGGCGATTCGGTCGACAACGTGCCGGGCGTGCCGCTAATCGGCCCGAAAATCGCACGCGAGTTGATCGGAAAGTACGGCTCGTTGGAAGAAGTGTTGGATCACGCGGGCGAGGTGTCGGGCACCAAGCGGAAACAGAACTTGCTCCAAGGGCGCGAGCAGGCGATGCTCAGCCGCGAGTTGGTCCGGCTGAATGTGGAGGTGCCGGTCGATATCGACTGGGCAGCCGGGCGCGTCGGCAGCTTCGACCGCCAGGCCGTTTTGGAACTGTTCGCCGAATTCGGATTTCACAGTTTGGGCGACAAGCTCGACGCCTTGCAGGGTGCCAGCGAGCGGAAACCCCGGCCTCGATTCGAGCCGAAATACCACACGGTCGACACGCCCGAGGCGCTCGAGGCGTTTGTGGCCGAACTGGGCCGGCAGAAGCTGATTTCGTTGGATACGGAAACCACCAGCCTGCGGCCCCGGCGGGCGGAAATAGTGGGTTACTCGTTCGCCTTCAAAGACGACGAAGCCTGGTATCTGCCGGTCCGAGCCCCCAAGGGCGATACCTGCCTGGATCCCGACGCGACGCTCGAAGCGCTCCGCCCGATTCTGGAAAACCCGGCGATCGAGAAGATCGGGCAGAACCTGAAATACGACATGGTCGTGCTCCGCTCGGCCGGCGTGGAGTTGGCCGGCGTGGTATTCGACACCATGCTGGCCAGTTACCTGCTCGACGCGGGTGAGCGAAACCACAACCTGGACGACATGGCCAAGCGGTATCTGGACCACAAGACCACGAAGATCAGCCAGTTGATCGGCACGGGCAAGAATCAGAAGCGGATGGACGAGGTGCCGGTCAGTCAGGTTGCCGACTACGCCGGCGAAGATGCCCTGCTACCGCTTAGGTTGCGTCCGATACTCGCCCGGCGCATGACCGAGGAGGGGCTCGATAAGCTGTTTAGCGAGTTGGAAATCCCGCTGATCGACGTGCTGGTCGAGTTGGAGTACAACGGCATCAAGGTCGAGGTCGAGCGGCTGGCCGAGTTAAGTCGTCGCTTTGGCCAACGGATCGACGCGCTGGTCGACGAGATCTATCAGTTGGCTGGCAACCCGTTCAATATTGCGTCGCGCAAGCAGCTTGCCGAAGTGCTGTTCGACGAGTTGAAGTTACCGGTGATTAAGAAGACGAAGACGGGCCCCAGCACCGACGCCGCGGTGCTGGAAGAGTTGGCCGAGCAGCACCCCTTGCCTGCCAAGATCATCGAGTACCGGCAATTCGCCAAGCTGAAGAGCACCTACGTCGACGCCCTGCCCGAGTTGGTCAATCCGAAGACGGGCCGCCTGCATGCGTCGTTCAATCAGGTGGTGACGGCGACCGGCCGGCTCAGTTCCAGCGATCCGAACCTGCAGAACATTCCGGTCCGCACGGAGTCGGGCCGAGAGATTCGCTCGGCGTTTGTTCCGGGTGAGCCGGGCTGGACGCTGCTGGCGGCCGACTATTCGCAGATCGAATTGAGGGTGTTGGCCCATTTTTCTGGTGACCAGCGGCTTATGGAGGCATTTGCGGCCGATGAGGACATCCACGCTCGCGTGGCCGGCCAGGTCAATTCAGTCCCCCTGAAAGAGGTAACCGCCGAGATGCGTCGGGAAGCGAAAGCCGTTAATTTCGGCGTAATTTACGGTCAAAGCGCGTTTGGGCTGGCCAAGCAGCTCCGAATTGACCAGGACGAAGCGGCCAAATTCATCGACGCTTACTTCGACAGATATCCGGGAATCGAAAAATTCCTTGATCGGACACTAGCGGACTGCCGCCAGAAGGGTTATGTTAGTACTATACTTGGTCGACGGCGCGCGATCCAAGGAGTGCGGGCGGATGCGGGCCGTGGGCGAAACCTGCCTGAGCGAACCGCGATCAACACCGTTATTCAAGGCTCGGCCGCGGACCTAATCAAGTTAGCGATGCTTGCCGTCCACCGCCGCTTGCGCCGCGAGAGCCTCGAGGCGCGGATGTTGCTACAGATTCACGACGAATTAATCTTCGAAGTTCCTGCCAATGAACTCCATTATCTCGGCGAACTCGTCACCGAGGAGATGATCGGCGCGGAGGCGCTGGAGGTGCCTCTGAAGGTCGACCTGAAGGCAGGCCCGAACTGGGCCGACGCCGAATCTTGGAATTGACCAAGACCGGCATAAAGAGATAGATTTACGTGACAGTTTGACCAAGCGCTGACACGCTTGGCGACAGTTGCACGGCTGCCGCGGGCGGCCGCTACTTGCGGATTCACGGTCCGACGGAACACAATGCGGGTGATTGGCCTACTAGGCGGCGTGGCCAGCGGCAAGACGCTGGTCGCCCGGCAACTGGCGGAACTTGGAGCCGGTCTGCTGGAAGCTGACCGAGCCGGTCATGAGGTATTACAGAGCCCGAAAATCGTAACGGCCGCCCGGCAGCGCTGGGGGTCGCAAATCTTTGGAACAGACAATCAGATTGATCGGGCGCGGCTGGCGAAGATCGTATTCGCCAAGTCGCCCGAAGCTCAACGGGAACGAGAGTATCTCGAAGGACTAACCCATCCGGAGATTCGCCGCCTGCTGCTCGATCAGTTGGCGCATTTGGCGGACGACGCTTGCACGGTTGCGGTGCTCGACGCGCCGTTGCTTTTGGAGGCCGGTTGGGACAAGTTCTGTAACGCTTTAATAATGGTTGACTCGCCCCGGCAGCTACGATTGGGCCGGGCGCTCAGCCGCGGCTGGACAGAGGAGAATTTTGCGGCACGCGAGGCTGCACAGGAATCGTTGGAGGTTAAGCGGGGGCGTGCCGATGTGGTAGTAGACAACTCCGGTTCTCCGGAGCAGACCAGATCTCAAGTCGAGCGATTTTGGCACTCCCTCATCGGCTGATTTTCCCTCCGCTCGCTTTCCGCCGTCGCCGTTGATGGTCCGCGGTCGGAGGGCAGTCAGTTATCAGTTATCAGTTGTCAGTTTTTGCCGCAAGAACTGACTGCTGACAACTAATCACTGACCACTAACTTACCTACCGCCGACGGCATTCGCGCGTCGGCACATCGACCTATTCCGGAGCGTGACATGGCAGAAAGACAAACTGAATTCGGTGGGAAAGGGAGCGACGGCGCCCGCAAGAGCGACGGAGCCGCGCAACAAGACCAGACCGCCTTGGCCAATAGCTTTGACATTGAAGAGGAGCCGCTTTCCCTGGCCGAACAATTGGTCACCGGAAAGATGCTCGACGAGAATACCAACGAACGGGACACCGACGAGCGGTACGAGCAGATCAAGCAGTCCGACGATACGCATATCGCCGAATTGCAGCGGCTCTCCATGCCCGAGTTGATCGAAGAGGCCCGCAAGGAGAACCTCACCGACTACATGGGTATCAAGCGGCAGGATCTGATTTTCCGGATCCTCAAGGAGCGGGTGAAACTCAACGGCCTGATGTACGGCGAAGGGACGTTGGAGATACTGCCCGACGGGTTCGGCTTCCTCCGCAGCCCCGACTACCATTACCTCTCCTGCCCCGACGACATCTACGTTTCGCCGAGCCAGATTCGCCGCTTCGGCCTGAAGACCGGCGCGACGGTGTCGGGGCAAATTCGGCCGCCCAAGGAAAACGAGCGCTATTTCGCTCTGCTTCGCGTCGAGGCCATTAACTATCAGGACCCCAACCTCCTCTCGCAGAAGATCTCCTTCGACGACCTTACCCCGCTGCATCCCGACCAGCGCGTGGTGATGGAGTCGGGCGCCGACGAAATCGAGATGCGCGTGATCGATTTGATCGTGCCGGTGGGGTTTGGCCAGCGCGGGCTGATCGTGAGTCCACCCAGGGCGGGCAAGACGATCCTCATGCAGAAGATGGCCAAGGCCGCCCTGAGGAACTTCCCCGACCTCTACGTCTTCATGCTGCTGATCGACGAGCGGCCCGAGGAAGTTACCGACATGGAGCGGGAGGTCAAGAGCGATAACTGCGAAGTGATCAGTTCCACCTTCGACGAACCGGCCGCCCGGCACATCCAGGTATCGGAAATGGTGCTGGAGAAGGCCAAGCGGATGGTGGAGTTTGGCTACGACGTTTTGATCTTTTTAGACTCGATTACCCGACTGGCCCGGGCGTGGAACTCCGAATGCCCTCACTCGGGAAAGATCCTCTCCGGCGGCGTCGACGCCAACGCGCTGCAAAGGCCCAAGCGGTTCTTCGGTTCGGCCAGAAAGGTCGAAGAGGGCGGATCGCTGACGATCATTGCCACCGCCCTGATCGACACCGGCAGCAGAATGGACGAAGTCATCTTCGAGGAGTTCAAGGGGACGGGCAACCTCGAAGTGGTTCTCGACAGGAAACTGGTCGACCGGCGACTCTGGCCGGCCATCGACATCAACGGCAGCGGCACTCGCAAGGAAGAAATGCTCATGGACCCCGAGGAGCACCGCCGAGTTTGCATGCTTCGCCGCGTGCTCACCGACATGAACCCGCCCGAGGCCATGGAACTGCTCGTTAGCCGCCTGGCGAAAACCCAGACCAACGCCGAGTTCCTGATGAGCATGAACCTGAAGTAGGGCGGAAGTCGGAAGTCGGAGGTCGGAAGGTCTCTCCTCTCCCCGTGAGAGAGGGGCCGGGGGTGAGGGCAGAGAACACTGGCAATAACACAATAGACATTTGGCGGTTGTATAGTGGTTAACACATTCGAGGGACGGATTGCAGCGGCCGAGGGCCGATTCGCGATCGTCGTGGCGCGCTTTAACGAGTCGATCACCGGCCGGCTGCTCGACGGAGCCGTCGACACGCTCGGCAAACGCGGCGTGCCGGAAGATCGAATCGACGTGGCCTGGGTGCCCGGCGCGTTCGAAATACCAACCGTCGCCGAGCGCTTGGCCAAAAGCGGTCGGTATCGGGCGGTGATTTGCCTGGGGGCCGTGATCCGCGGGGAGACAACGCACGACCAGCACATCAATCGGGCGGTCTCCAACTCGCTGGCCGAAATCGGCGTTCGCCACGGACTGCCCGTTATGCTGGGCGTGCTTACCTGCAACACGCTCGAACAGGCGGTCGCTCGGTCGGGAGGCCGGATCGGCACCAAGGGCAAGGATCGACCGGATAGTCGTATCGGCAACAAGGGCAGCGAATGTGCCGAGGCAGCCTTGGAAATGGTCGACCTGATGGCTCGGTTGCCACAATAGCCTTGCCCGTTTGTGTTTTTTGATCATTTTGGCGGCCACACCTTGCCCCGACCGCTAACTTGCGAATCGGTCTATCTCTCTCTATCAACTACCCACTACCCACTACCCACTACCCACTACCCACTACCAATGGCACGCCGCACCAAAGCGAGAGAAGCTGCTTTCCAGGTCGTTTATCAGAACGACCTGAACCCGCGTAACGATCCCGCCGCCGACCATGCGCTTCTGGAAAAACAGCTTGGGGACACCAAGTTGGCACAATTCGCTTGTACGCTCGTCGACGGCGTCGACCGGCACCGCCAACAACTCGACGAGCAGATCGACCGGGTAGCCGAGCACTGGAGCCTCAAACGGATGGCGGCCACCGATCGCAATCTGCTTCGGCTGGGTGCCTTCGAGATACTCTACACCGATACACCCGACCCGGTCGCCATAGACGAAGCAATAAACTTGGCCAAGCGATTCGGGTCGGCGCAGTCGGCCCAGTTCGTCAACGGCATTCTCGACCGCCTCATGCACGGCAAGGCTAAAGCGGAATCCAATCTGAAATCTGAAATCTGAAATCCTAAATCTGAAATCTCATGGGCCTTTTCGACAAACTCAAGCAGGGTCTGAAGAAGACCACCCAAGTCCTCAAGACCGACATCCGCGACCTCTTCAAGAGCCAAGGCCGCTTGGTCGACGAGCAGTTTCTCGAAGAACTGTTCGAGACGCTCATCAAGACCGACATGGGCGTTCGGGCGGCGGAGGAGACGGTCGAGGAAATCCGCACCAGCTTCCGCGCCCGAGTTGTCGGCATGGACGAGGTGCTCCAGCGGATCAAGGTCAAGCTCAAGGAACTGATGGCACAACCGCCCGAGCCGATCCGGT
>CAZDHN010000392.1:0-6290 GCA_964505115.1 uncultured Planctomycetaceae bacterium | reverse complement strand
CGGGGCAAGCCCAGTGGCGTCATCTCGAAGTCGTCGAAGTGGCGCTGTCATACTAGCAGAGCCCGCTAGTCTTGCCCATCGTCGATAGGGTGTCAACCCTCATTGTTGCGAACTGGTACGTGGCTCTTGATGAGCAATTCAGAAGTCAGCGGTCGCGCCTTGCGCGGTCGTTAAAACGGCCGTTCTTCACGAGAACAACAGCCCATCGGTTGACGGCTCGATGCACTTCGGGTCGTCGTGGGTAGGGTTGTTCACGTACTTTCCTACCGCGACGGCGATCATCCGGTCGCTCGGATGGGGGCGTCGAAGCGACACCAGCAGATCGGGCCGCAGCGCGGACGGATCGAGCCAGGCTTCGTACTGGTCCGGGCCGAGGATCAGCGGCATCCGGTTATGGATCGGTCGCAGCAGATCGTTCGGCTCGGTTGTAAGCAGCGTGCAGGATTCGATCCGCGAGTGGTCCGGCGCCTGCCAGACCTCCCAAAGTCCGGCAATGCCAAACGGCCGATCGTCGCGCATGTGAATGAAATACGGCTGGCGGGCTTTCCCCACCCGCTGCCATTCGTAGAACCCGTCGGCCGCGATAAGGCATCGCTGCCGCTCGAGCGCCGCCCGATAGGCGGGCTTCTCGGCCACGGTTTCGGCTCGGGCGTTGATCATCCGGTTGCCGATCGCCGGATTCTTGGCCCAGGCGGGGATCAGCCCCCAGCGCAACCAGGCCAACTCCCGCCGGGGTTGTGGGCCGTGAGCCAGCCGTATGACGGGTGCGGGTTGAGTCGGCGCGATATTGAACCGCGGCTCAAACGGTCCCGCCTCGAACAGGGCGAATTGCTCGGCCACGACGTTGGCCGACGCTCGCAGTGTGAATCGTCCGCACATGCGGCCATTGTAGACCGAATTTCCGCCGACCGACACCGCTATAATCACCCTCCGCTTTGGGGGTTCACCGTGCCGGAATATTCCTCATGTCCGTTGCAGATTACCGCCGATAATTGCCGATACGTGGTAAAAGCGAACTGACGGGGCATTGATTCGGTAGGGTGGGCACCAGAGCGACCATCGGAGTGAATTTCGGAGACAATTGCACACGACCTTGAGCAACCGGATGAAGCCATGCCACCGACCAACCTGTTTCGACACCAGGCCTATACGGATAGTTGTCCCGCCTCGCCGCACCATTCGCTCAAGCCGGGACCACATCCGCCGGTCGGTTCCGACGAGTTCCAGCGGCGAATGCAGCAGGTAGGCGAGACACTCAGCGAGTGGAACGTGGCCGCCGTCTACCTCGCTCACGGTACGTTCGTTGGCCCCGATGCGTTGGGGGTGCTCAACGAACTCGCCCGACTGCTCCCAAGAGCCAGCACATCGGTGCGTCGGGTGATCAAGCGGATCGTCGACAAGCTGACCGGCGAGACGGGCAACTACACGGGCCGCTATGCCCGCTTGTTCGAGTCGGCGATAAATTCAGCCGATCGGCCCAAGATTCCCGTCCGGCTCTTCAATTGGTCCAGCGAGAACAATCATATCGGCCGCGCGGACGGGTCGGTCCGACTCATCGACGAGTTGATGTCGCAAGGCTTTTCGCCCGGCCAAAGGGTCCTGCTCTGGGGTCACAGCCACGCGGGCAATATGTTCGCCCTGATGACCAACCTCTTGGCTGGTAATTCTGACGGGGGTAATTCTGACGGGGGCAATCCGGACGGGGACAATCCGAACGCAGCCGAGCGGTTCTTTCAGGCGGCCGAGATTTACTACCAGTGGCCTGTCGTTGGTTGCGTTGACATTCCCGTCTGGGGACGCGTCAGGCGGCAGCTTGCCGATCGGCCCGGGCTGATGGAGGAGGTCGGGTTGGATATCGCCACGTTCGGCACGCCGATCCGCTACGGTTGGGACTCGAACGGTTACGATCGGCTGCTACACTTTGTGAACCACCGGCCGCACGAAGGGTTGCCCGACTACCAGGCACCCTTCCCGCCCACGCTGAACGACGTGCTAAGAGCGGCCGACGGCGACTACATCCAGCAGTTCGGTATCGCCGGCACGAACGTCACGCCCAGCGTGGTTTCCTGGCGGAGCCGTTTGGCCGACCGCCGCTTGCACAATCTCCTTCAACCGGATCCGGCCGAGGGCAGCTTGCTCGACCGGTTCAAGACCGGCACCATCGTTCCCGACGAAGGCACCACGCTGCTGGTCGACTACGGGCCGGTCGAGGGAAGCATTGCCCAACATTGGGCCGGCCACGCCGTCTACACCCAGCAGCAATGGCTCCTGTTCCATGCCGAGGAACTAGTTCGACAATTCTATCAAGAATGACCGACTACATCGAAGTTGTCGTTACGATCGACAAGAGGTCGGGCGCCGAGGAGTTGGCCCGGTCGCTGGTCGAGGAGCGCTTGGCGGCCTGCGTGCAAGTGCGCGGCCCGATCCAAAGCACTTATCGGTGGAAAGGGGCGATCGAGACGGCCGAGGAATGGCAGTGCGTGGCCAAGAGCCGCGTCGACCTGTTCGACCGCGTCGACCAGGCGATCCGGCGGCTTCATCCCTACGACATGCCCGAAATCCTCGCCCTGCCAATCGTCGTCGGCAGCCAACCCTACCTCGCCTGGCTGGCCGAGGAACTTGGCGAAGCGTAGGCCGACCGGCGGAAAATGGCTTGTCAGCCGATTTCGTAGCCGGATTCGCAAGAATTCGGTTCTTCGCGTCGCGGCTGAATTCTTGCGAATCCAGCTACGATAAATCGCTTCCCCCAGCCCCCATTGTTCCCCGGGCGTGCATTTGGTCGGCGGGCCGGTTATAATGGTGGTCCTGCGAATTGGCACTCCCCGTTTCACCCACCGGATCACTTCAAGAGAGGACAGAACATGAGACGAACACTGCTGCTGACGCTGACGTTGGCCCTGTTGGCCGGCACCGCCTGGGCCGAAGACAAATGCGTTTCCCTTTTCGACGGCAAGACGCTGGACGGCTGGACCCAACGCAACGGCAAGGCGACCTATCGGGTTGAAGACGGCGCGATCGTCGGTCTGACAGCCAAGAGTAGCCCCAACTCGTTCCTCTGCACCAACAAGGCCTACTGCGATTTCGACCTTAGCTTCGAGGTCAAGGTCGACAAGGGACTGAACTCGGGCGTGCAGGTCCGTTCCCGAAGTAGTAAGGACTACAACAACGAGCGCGTTCACGGCCCCCAGGTCGAGATCACATGCGGGCCCGGCCCGTCGGGTTACATCTATGCCGAGGGGACCGGTCGCGGCTGGATGAGTTCCGAACGGCCCATCAATGACGCCTATAAGAACGACCAATGGAACAAGTACCGCGTGCTGGCCGTCGGCCCGCGCGTTCAGGTCTGGATAAACGGCCGGCAGGTTGAAGACCTGACCGACGAGGCGGCTTCGCAATGCGGCTTCATCGGGTTGCAAGTCCACGGCGTGGGCGACCGGGGTCCCTTCGAGGTCCGCTGGCGGAAGATCACTATCAAGGATCTTGCCCCCGAAAAGTCGGCCAAGTCGCAAGACGTGCAGTTCACACCCGCCCCGGACACTAAGAAGAAAAAGAAGAAGTAAGCGCACAAGAAACAAGAAGTGGGCGGTTGATTCCCGCCCCTTAAACAAAAACGGCCTTTCGCGACCAGCGGTTGCGAAGGGCCGTTTGCATAACCGTTCAGGACTTCCACCGACACGAGAGAACTTAGCCACGGATGAAACACGGATTGAACACGGATACGGACAGCGGCGTGGGCCTTCGATACGAGGAGACGAATCTGTTCATTCTGAAAACTAGAGAATTGCGGAGACACCACACTGAGTTACGGAGTAATGCAAGTCGGGGTGAAATGAAACGGACAGGATTGACAAGATTCACAGGATGAAGAAATGAATCTTGTTAATTCTGTAAATCCTGTCCAATCTTGATCACCCTAATACTGCCTCGCACACAAAGATGGACATCAACGAGGAGCCTTGTACGACGGCGATGCGAGTTGCCGTGCCGTAATCCGTGTTCAATCCGTGGCTGATAAGAGAATTCCGTGAACGGCTCCTTGGCGTTTTTGCGTGAGGTTTTGGCATGCCGAGAGAACTGGTTCAGCCGCGGAACCAGATGAAGAACACCACCAGCAACACAACCACAATGCACGCCACAATTGAGATCGTTAGCCGTTGCCGGGTGCGCTCGCCTGCCGAAAGGGGCGGCTTGTCGGACGCGGCCGATTGAACGGGCGCGGCTGCCGGCTGGCCTTTTGAGGGGGATGTCGCTCCGGCCCCGTCGAGCGGGCAGTGTTTGGCTATCAGGTCGCTGATTCCCGCCGGCGTACAGAGCACGGTACGCACTTGCATCCCAAAACGCATGCGGAAGTCTTCTTCCACGTCCGGCGCCAGCGGATTGGGTGAAGCCACCAGCAGTTGGCCTTCGACGGCCATTAGCGGCACGCAGGAGTGTTGTCGGGCGGTACTGCGGGGAATCCGGGCGACGAGTTGCTCGTTGATCTCGATGTCGTCCAGTTCCACATAGGGCAACCCGATCGACTCGGCATAGGCCGACATCACCACGTCGGCGCCCGCCAGCTTCTGCTGCAAGACGGCGTCGCGGACTTCCAGCCCGACGGCGACGGCGTAGTTTCGGGCTTTGGCCAACTGGGGCTGATCGATAACCTTGGCGGCCAGCAGGACTTCCTCGAACGACCGCCGCCGCAGTTCGCCTTCGTCCTTGCGGCCGAGCGAGGCGTCGTATTCGCGCTTGCGCATCAGGTCGGTCAGACAAAGCATGGCCTGGGCCAACTCGTTGAGCAACTCCTGCGACTGCACGGCGTAGTCGCCCGAGGCGAACTTGCGCACGTGCGCGTTCATCTTGCGATAGTGCTCCCGAATCTTGGCCGTGCCGTCCTCGAACCGTTTTAGCCGCAACAATTGGTAGTGATCCAAAGGCCGGGCCGTCTCGGTTATTCCGAGCCACTGGCCATAGACGTCGAGTTTTTCTTGGGACATGGTCGGTAAAGGGGATAGTGTGTTCCGTTGTTACTGATTATTCACGGACCAATCGAAACCCGAAGCGTAAGCGAGGGACGCCTGACTGCTTTCTATTGTATTGGCTTGGCAGTTGCCGCGACACACTGTCTCATCGCAAGTGTGATGAGCAGAGAACCAAACTCGTTTGGCTCCCTCGCTTACGCTTCGGGTTACGATCAAGAGGTGAATAATCCGGGCCATGATCTATACGAACCGACAACCCTCAACTCTCACCCCTCAACTATCAACTACCAACTACCAACTATCAACTACCTCTCACTCAACCGTATAATCGACGGCCAGCTTGGAGTAGGCGTCGAGTTGGCTTTCGTCGAGTCCGCTGCGGCGTTGGATGTCTATCTTGGCCTCTTTCCCGCCGGTCTCATCCCGTGCATTGACGGTAATTCGCCCGGATGCATCGAAAGCGTAGGTCACTTTGATCAGCGAGCCCTTGGGCAGATCGGTCGGCAGATCGGTAATGCGGCACTTACCCAACAGCGAGCATGCCCGGGGATCGGGTGCGTCGCCTTCGAGCACCTGCACGCTGACGCGCTGCTGGCTGTCGCGGTTGGTTTTGAAGGTTTGCTGTTTCTCCGTCGGCAACTGCGTGTTGCGCGGGATCATTACGTGGTTGACGGTCTTGCCGCTCTTGGGGTTGACGGCCGCAACGCCCAATCCGTGCGAATTGACGTTATCCTGCTTGACGGCGGCGAGCATTTTTCGGACTTTGTCGGCCAACGCGCTTCCCTCGCCACGATGCTTGGCCTCGAGTATGGCCGCATGGATGGCCGCCCCCTGGGCCACGGCCGTGTGCGGCGAGATATCCCGGCTCGGCTCGCGCCCGGTGACCCTTTGCAGCATTGCCGGCACCTGGGGCATCAAGGTCGACCCGCCCACCATCACGATCGCGTCGAGTTGGCCCACCTGCACGGCGGCCTGATCGAGCACCAATTGCGTAGTGTCGGCCGAGCGCTGCAGCAGGTCGGCGGTCATCGACTCGAATTGATCGCGCGTGACGTTGACCGAAACGGCTTTGCCTTCGTGCCGGCAGGTGATTGTGGTCTCGCTCTTCTCGGTAAGATCGAGCTTGGCCAGGTCGCAGTCGTTGCGAAGCATCTGCACGGTAGCGGCCGACTGGCGAAGATCGGCTCCGTGCCGAGATTGGTACTCGTCGGCCACGTAGTCCAACAGCCGGTCGTTCCAATCCACGCCGCCCAGCCGGACATCGCCGTCGGTGGCTAGTACCTGGAAATGGGTGGGCGTGTACTGGACTACGGTAACGTCGAAAGT
>CAZDHN010000391.1:0-6309 GCA_964505115.1 uncultured Planctomycetaceae bacterium | reverse complement strand
ACCCGATCGAACGAAGGGAAGGGTCGTGTTTTCCATTTGGAACTGCGGCCCTTTCGCTTTTTCAGTCCCCTTTGTTCTGAAAACGCACCCTAATGTTGGCGATTCCGTGACCCAGCTACGCTTCAGCCGGATGAACCTCATTTGTGCCTTGGCGGAGTACATCAATACGACCATTGGTGGGATTCGCCTCCAATTCGGACCGCGATAACGAAACACGCCCGATAACGAAACACGCCCGACTCGTTACGCCGACAATCGCGACAACCGCCAGGCGTTATCCGCTTCTACTTGAGCGTGTATTCATGACGACAGTCCGCGAAATCAACGATATCGGCGATTTGGCGGATTATCGATCTGAATGGGAGGCTCTCCTGGCGGAGACCGACGAGGCCACGTTCTTCCAATCGCTGGACTGGCTAAGCGTCTACTGGCGGCACTACGGCGAGAATCAGAAGCTTCGCGTTCTGCTGGTTTCCGAAGGAACCGATCCGATCGGCATCTTGCCGCTGGTGGTTCGCCCGGAGAAGACGCGAGTCGGCCGGGTTCGCTTCCTCACCTATCCGTTGGACTACTGGGGCTCCTTCTATGGACCCATCGGCCCGCTGCCCGAAGAGACGCTCAGCGCCGCCTTGGCGCACATCCGCCGCACCCGGCGCGACTGGGACGCGCTGGAACTGCGTTGGATCGGCGGCGGCGCCGAGCCCTGCCCGCGAACCGAAGCGGCCATGCGATCGTGCGATCTACAAGCGTATCAAACGACCATCGCCCAAACCGCGATCATCAACCTTCAGGGCACTTGGGAAGAGTACCTGGCAAGCCATACCAGCAAGTGGCGAAACAACTACCGACGCTGGAATCGACGGCTTGACGAGCATGGCGAGGTTACCTATCTGCGTTTTCGACCGGGCGGGGAAGCCCGCGGCGAGGGAGATCCGCGTTGGGACCTCTGGGAGAGCTGCCTCGATATTGCCCGAGCCAGTTGGCAAGGCTCGTCGGAAGACGGCACGACGCTCTGCCACGCTTCGGTCGAGCCGTTTCTAAGAGACGCACATGCCGTGGCGGCCAACGCCGGAGCGTTGGACTTGAACCTGCTTCTGCTGGACCAGCAGCCTGTCGCCTATGCCTACAATTACCACTACCGTGGCCACCTCTACGGTTTGCGAGTGGGTTACAATCCGGCGATGGCCCCCGACGGCGCCGGCAACGCGCTGTACGGCCGGATCATCGAGGACAGCTTCCAGCGCGGCGATCGAATCTACGACCTGGGCCCCGGCTCGCTGGAGGCCAAGCGGTATTTTCAGACCAGCATCCTGCCGATCTATCGCTACAGCCACTTCCCCCTGCTGCCCGTCCGATCACAACTGCTGCGGCTGAAGCGCTACATGGACGCATCCCCGGCACCGGTCGCTCTTGAAAGCTGACGCACGATCGGTCGGCGGTCTTGTCCGGCCGGTGTCCGGGCCTTGCGGTATCGTTTGCGGATGCGGAAAGTGAACCGTAGGCCGGCTCGCGCGGATCTCGTGCCGTTATTGGCAACCGCTTGAATTCCCGGCTGCCTTAGTGGTATGATGAGCGTACGTCGACATCTACCCCAGCATAGCCGGAGGCACCCTGATGTTCAGATTCACGCCGCTGCTGCCAGTCGTGGCCCTACTGCTAGTGCCCCAAGCTGCTGAATGTCAGGGCCTATCGCCCGCCGGCCCGGAATACAAGCCGGCGTCGTATGAGAAGAAGGGCAGCCTTCAGGAAACATTGCTGGCGACGCGTCAACAATATTCGGCATGGCTGGCCGAGCAACCTGCCGCGCGGAAGACCGTCGAGTTAGATCCCTGGTTGGCCACGCCGCTGCTGCCGTCGGCCGAGTTGGACAAGCTAATCCGGCCGGGCGACCCCGTGGACCCGGCCGCCACCTTGCCCAACGGCCACAAGCTTTGGTCCGAACGGAAGAATCTGGTTGACGGCAAGGTCGTCAAGTTTATCTCGGGCTCGGCAAGCGACGCGGTCTATCTGACACGCTCGATCCGCGTCCCCAAGCCGGCGCGGCTGACGCTGGGCATCGGCGGCGGCGATCGGCTGGGACTCTGGCTCAACGGCCGGAAGCTGACATCGGCCGACACGCACTTGAACATCGGGCGGTACGGAACGTCTACTCGCGCGGACGGCACGCGTGTCGATCGACTCCTCGTCGACCTGGACCTTCAGGCGGGGACGAACAGGCTGACGCTCCGGCTGACGCCGGCATCCGAGCCGTCGTTCTACTTCTCGACGTCGCCGGATCCGGTCCCCCGGCTTTGGGAGCGGATCCTCGCGGACTTTCCCGCGGCGCGAAATCCGCTCCTGGAACTGGTCCACGCCGATTGGTTTGCCACCGCCGGCTGGTTCGCCGCCAAGGGCAGCGAGTTGGAGGAACAGTTCGTCGACCGGCTGGCCGCCGATTGCGGCGACGACCGCGCCAGCGTATCGCGCGATTTGCAGCAGCTCCGCAAAGATAAAGTCGACAGGAACGATCGCCGCTGGCTCGATCTGTGCGTCAAGGTCGCGGTCCTGACCCGGCTGCGGACGGATTTGGATCGGCTGCGTTCCGCCGTCATTGCACTGGGCGAATCATTCCCAAAAGACTATCCGGCGGCCGAATTGCTCGGCAGCCTGGACAAGTACGCCAAGCGGTTGTCGGCCGGGGCCGGCGCGACACTTGATCCGACCGACGAGGCGACGCTTAGTCTCATCGAGAAAATGCCGCGGATGCGGCGCCGCATGTTGGTCGAACTGAACCCGCTGCTTCGCGACGCCGAGCTTCTCTTCGTCAGGCGTTACACCTACAACAGCAGGCACTACTACGACGATTTCCAGCACATCAGCCGTTTTGGCGGGAACCTCTGCGTGCTTTCGTTGGCCGACGGAACCGTTCGCCAGCTCGCCCCGCAACTTGCCGGCGGAGTCTTCGACCGATACGACCTCTCGTTCGACGCCAAGAAGGTCGTCTTCGGCTATCACCGCCCACGACCCGAGGGGTTCCGTATTTACGAGATCGGCATCGACGGCAGCGGGCTGCGGCAGGTAACGCGTCCGCCGGCCGACGAGGCACAGCGCATCGCCACGTACGGAAATAACACCATGAGTGACGGTTACTACGGCGTGATGGGCTACCATTTTTGGACCGACGACATCCATCCCTGTTACCTTCCCGACGGCGGAATTTGTTTCGCCTCGACACGCTCCGAGCACGGCGTGTTGTGTACGCCGGCCCACTTCCTGGCCTGCACCAACCTGTTTCGGATGAACGCCGACGGTAGCGGCATGCGACCGATGTCGCGGGGCGCGTTGAGCGAGTTCACGCCGACAATGATGGAGGACGGCCGCATCCTCTACAACCGTTGGGAATACGTCTACAAGGGCATCGCGGCCGTGCAATCGCTTTGGACCATGCGTCTGGACGGTTCCGGCAGCGAGGAATTCTACGGCGATAACATCACCAATCCCGGCGTATTCTGGCAGGCCCGACAAGTGCCCGGCCGTCAGCGACAGGCCATCTGCATCGGTTGTGGGCACGAGCCGTTGGGCGTCGGGCAGGTGTTGCTGGTAAACCTTGACCACGGCAAGCGCATGCCCAAGTCGATTGTGAGCCTGACGCCCAACGTGAAGACGCAGGGGCTTCGCGGCCTCTACCAACTCCGCAACGGCGTGTGGCGAGAGGACCTTTTCGGCCCGTTTTATGCCGACCCCTATCCGTTGTCCGACAAGTTCTTCCTGGTCGCCTGCAATCCGAACAAAAGATACAACGATCAGTCGGCTTACGGAATCTACCTGCTGGATACGTTCGGCAACCGCGTGCCGATCCACGACGATCCGGAGATGTCCTGCTGGCAACCCATGCTGCTGAAGTCGAGGGAAGTGCCGCCGCAACTGCCCGCGCTGGTCCGCAATAAATCACAAAAGAGCGAAGAGACGGCCACGCTCTTCCTCAACGACGTATACCGGGGCCTCGACAGCGTGGAGCCGGGCAGCGTTAAGTACATCCGCGTGATGGAGCAGATCGCCAAGCCCTGGGCGGCCGAGGTCGACCCGTTGCGGGGCGAAGATCGCAGCGCCGACAACTTCGGCGGACACATCGCCGTCAGCCACAACGCCCATATCTGGATAGCCGTGCTCCACGGGATCGTCCCGGTCGAGGAAGATGGGTCGGCCTGCTTCGAGGTGCCCGCCGACCGAAACCTCTTCTTCCAGGCGCTCGACAAGGATTTCATGGAAGTGCAACGCATGAGAACGTTTGTCAACTTCGAGCCGGGCGAACGGCGGGGCTGTATCGGCTGCCACGAGTATCGCAGGCAGGCGCCCGTCTCGCGGTCCGCAATCGCGCTTGGCCGGTCGCCGTCGAAGCTGGCCGCTCAGCCGGGCGAGATCGCGCCCCGACCGCTGCACTATCCGAGCGACGTGCAGCCGATCCTCGACCGGCACTGCACGAGTTGCCACAACGGCAAGGACCCCAAGGCGAAGCCCGATCTGCGCGGCGAACTAACCACGATCTTCAGCCGCTCCTATGAAAACCTCTTCAAGGCCGGGCAGGTCGACACGATACAAGAATGGGCCGGCCTCAGCTACTCGATGGAGAACGCCGAGGCCGTGCCGCCCTACTCGCACGGCTCGCATCAAAGCAAGCTGGTCGAACTCCTAAAGAAGGGCCACTACGACGTGAAACTCTCTGGCGAAGAGTGGGTCAAACTGGCAACCTGGATCGATTGCGGCGCACCCTACTACGGATCGTACTACGGGCGGCGCCACATTCGCTACCAGGGTCAGCCCGACTTCCGACCCGTGCCGACGTTGGCTTCCGCTTGCGGCGTTCGCCCAAATTTCCCCGCCCCGCCCAAACCCAAGCCCCTGCCCGCCAAGCTGCTCGCCTGGTGGCCGCTGGACGAATCGACGCCCGACTCGGCCGCCGACGCCTCGGGCAACGAGCACAAAGCAAAGCTAGTCGGCGCCGCTGCCAGCGAAGGACGAATCGGATCCGGCGCTCGGCGGCTCGACGGCACCGGCTACATCCAAGCCGCCAAGCTGGGCAAGCACGACGCGATCTCCGTGGCCCTTTGGGTTAAGGCCGACTCGCTCCAGCGGCAATGGAACCCGTTGCTGTTCTGCGACGGGGCCCATTCGGGCGTCGTCCACTTCAGCCTGCTGCGCGACGGCACGCCCAACGTTGCCGTCAACACCAACGGCCGAAAATGGACGCACTGCAAAGCCCGACGTAGCGTGCCCGCCGGCCAGTGGCATCACGTAATCCTCGTCTGCGACGGTCGCACCGTTGGTCGCTCGCGCTTCTACGTCGACGGCCAGCCAGCCGGCGACCAACACCTGGGCGTCGGCATCCAACTCGACCTCGACGCCTTCCGCCTCGGCGCCTGGGATAACTGGTCAACCCAACCCCCAAACAACCTCCACGGCACGATAGACGACGTACGCATATACAGCGGCATGCTAACCGCCCAGCAAGCGGGCGAACTGGCAGAGGGACGGTGAATCTGAAAAGAATGCACGGCCAAGGTGAGCAGCCGCTGGCCGAGGTTCTCATTCCTTGTTACACGGAGGGTCCCACTTGGCGAGCAAGTCTGACTCCTCCGCCGTTCGGTCGGTCACGTCTGAGGAACTCGTGTGCACATGGACGTGTGTCCCACCGTGGCGCTGGACACAGGGCATCTTCTCATGGTTCGAGAGCCGATCCTTGAGACTCTCAGTTTCGCCAATGTAGACGGGGCTCCAGTGCCCAGGAGAACTCTCTTTTGCAAAAATGTAGTTCCCAGGAACGTTCTTGAATGTCGTACCGATGGGGTAAATCCGGTATTTGTACTTCGTGCCCGATGCACCCGTCCACATGATTGTCAGTTCTGCCACCTTAATCCTCCTTTTGCTGCTTTCAGCTAGACTTATTGAGTAGCCTTAAATTGACAACGGGGCACGCCGCTACCCAATGGCGTTCCCACCCGATAATGCCGAGCGTAGCAGACACACTGCGGGGGTGGACTGGGGCGGTCGCAGGGCCGGAAAAGAATCGGCCGAGAGATGATGGGGCGGCGGATGGGCAACTGCGTTCCGGCCGGCGATTGTTGGGCGTCGGCGTAAGTGCTTTCCGAGCAGAGCGTTACGCTGCTTTGCGGCTGCCCGCTCAAACCATCAGCAGCGATAGCAGCAGGTAGACTGCTAACAGGCTGATGGGTAATAGAGGCGTGCCGGCTTGCTTCTTCTTGACGGAGAGCCACCAGGCAACGCAGCCGATGATTGCCGCGACTATCCCGGCAATTGCGAAGGCATGGCCGG
>CAZDHN010000390.1:1738-6360 GCA_964505115.1 uncultured Planctomycetaceae bacterium | reverse complement strand
CGCGGTCGACAATGCCGTCGCCAACGACCAGATCGTGCTGGCCTCGGTCCAAAACGACGGGCTGGCCGTCGAAGCGGTCAACTACGGCCCGCCGCGTGACGTCCGCTTGCGAATCGAAAAGCTCCCCAAGGTGTTTTTGGCCCTGGGTGAGGGTAAAGTGAGGGTGGTTAAGTACCTTATCGATCAGGAACACGGCAACTGCGTGGCCAAGCCCGATTATTCGGGCGGAATCGAAAAGGTAGAGGACGGTTGGGTGAAGCCGGACGACGGTTCCATCACGCTCGTGCATCCCCAGCTTGCCAAAAACGGGCTGGTCTTCTGGGAGTTAGTACCCGAAAAGACGGGGGCCGCGCTGAACTCGCCCGTCACGGTCGCGGCGCCGGCACCCGAGCCGAAGCAACCTCCGTTCGACGCCGCCAAGGCACTAGACACGGCCGCGGCCACTCCCGACGCTCGCATCGAACGCGACGGTGCCACCGTGCGGGTTCGCGTCACTCGCGGCAAAGGCCGGCCGGGTGTGGTATTCCGGCCGAACGTCGGTGGCTGGGATATGTCGGGCCTCGCTCACCTCGAAGCGAGGGTGAAAAACGTCGGCAAACGCATGCTGAACGTCCATCTTGTGCTAGAGAACCCCGCTGCCAATAGGGCCGAACGGAAAGGCTGCTGCATTGAATCGGTGACCATTCCGGCGGGCGAGGAGCAGACGTTGAAAGTGGCGATTGCCGCCCGACCGCCGACGGGGCTTGAATCGACGTTCCGCGGAATGCGTGGCACGCCCGGCGGTTTTCAGAACCGACGCGGCCGGGGCATCGACCCGACCAACGTGGTCGCCATTTCCGTCTATGTGTACCATCCCGGTGCCGATTACGAGTACGAGGTCTCGGACTTCCGCGCCGGCGGCAGCCCGGCGTTCCCGCTGCCGAAGAATCCGAACGACCTGTTCCCGATGATCGACCGCTTTGGGCAGTATATCCATCAGGACTGGCCCGGCAAGATCCATTCGGAGGACGATTTGGCCACGGATCGCAAGCGGGAAGCGCTTGAGTTGGCCGAGCATCCGAGCCCAAGGGGCTGGAACCAATACGGCGGTTGGCTTGACGGACCGAAGCTGGAGGCGACCGGCCGGTTCCGCGTGGCCAAGTGGCGCGATAAGTGGTGGTTCGTCGACCCGGACGGACGTCTCTTCTGGTCGCACGGTCTGGTCCGCGTGACCTGGTCGTGCGGCTACACGCCGCTCACCGGGCGGCGCTACCTCTTCGCCGATCTGCCCAAGCCCGATTCGCCATTCGCCCAGTTCCAAGGCCGCAGCACCTGGGCAATCGCAGGGCTCTACGATCGAGGCGCGGTGACCTACAACTTCAGCGGCGCCAACCTGCTGCGCAAGTACGGCCCCGATTGGCCGGAGGGCTTTGCCGACGTGACGCATCGGCGGTTCCGAAGTTGGGGGCTGAACACGCTGGCCAACTGCTCGCAGCCGGCCATCTACCTCAAGCGGAAGACGCCCTACACGGCGACCGTCTACAGCCTCGACTCACCGCCCGAGGACACGCCCGGCGGCACCGGCTACGTGGCCACCATCCACGACGACAGCCGCGTGATCAAGGCCGCCAGCGGCGGTTGGGGACCATTCCCCGATGTCTTCGATCCCGGCTTCAAGGCGACCCTGATCAAGGAGGTCGCGCAGCACAAGGGCCACACGGTCGGCGACCCCTGGTGCCTGGGTTATTTCCTGGGCAACGAACTTACCTGGGGGCACGACGAAACCTGGCTGGCCGGCGCCGTGCTGAAATCGCCCGCCGATCAGCCGGCCAAGAGAACTCTGCTCGACGACTTGACGAAGAAGTACGAGAAGATCGAAAAGCTAAACGCCGCATGGGGCACCGGCCATGCATCCTGGGACGCACTGCTTCGCTCGACCACGCCGCCCGACGCCGGCCGGGCTCGTGCCGATCTGGCCGCCTTTCTGGACAAGACGGCCGACGCCTACTTCCGGCAGTGCCGCGAGGCGGTCAAGCAGATCGACCCCGAGGGGCTGTATCTCGGCTGCCGTTTCGCCGGCTGGGCCAACGCACGGATCTTCAACGCGGCGGCCAAGTATAGCGACGTGATCAGCGTCAACCGCTACGCCCCCAGCGTGGCCGACCTCCGCCTGCCCGGCGATATCGACAAGCCGGTCGTTATCGGCGAGTTCCATTTCGGCGCGCTGGACCGCGGCAAGTTCCACGCCAGCCTGCGTCCGGTGGCCGACCAGCAAGCCCGCGGCGCGGCCTACGAGAAGTACGTGCATAGCGCGCTGGAGAATCCGTTGGTCGTCGGCACTCACTGGCACCAATACGGCGACCAGGCAACCACCGGCCGCGACGACGGCGAGAACTTCCAAAACGGCTTCATCGACATCTGCGACACGCCCTACGCCGAAACCATCGACGCCTGCCGCCGGATCGGCTACCGGTTGTATGACGTACGGAGCGCGGGGCGGTGAAGAGAGTCGTAGAGTGGCAGGGCCGCCAACCAAACCGGTGCTGCCGCACCCAGGCAAGAACCCACCCGCCACTAATCGCTGAACTTTGTCAAAAACTTAACGATCTGTGAGGTTAGTGGTGTCGGGTGGCCGTTGCGAAAAGCCTCCCCTCTCCCAAAGGGAGAAGGGAGACTTCCACAGTAGAAACTACTTGGATTTCGCCTTCTCCGCCCCGGGCTTTTCCAACGGACAGAGTTCCCAGCGGCGGATAAAGATTTCGGCCAGTTCGGTCTGGATCGTCAGCTTGCCGGCCGAGGGCACGGCGTTGTAGCCGTGGTTGACCACCACGCCGTTGAGCATAATCGTGACTTCATCGCCACGGCAGATGACGTCCATCCGGTTCCATTGGCCAAGCGGTTTTTCGATATCGTACTTACCGCGGAAGCCAACTTCGTCCGCCCAGTCGGCGTCGCGACCCGACCAATTGATTCGGCCGCGGGTGAACGTTTTCTCCTGGCCGTCCGGGCGCCAGATCGATTCGCCGTCGCGATCCTCGACCACGTTGGCGCTTAGCGAGAGGGGGATCTGCTTGCCGGCGGCGTCTTTGCCGGGCACGACGAGGATATCGCCGATACCTCCTTCGATAATCTGCGCTTCAATCGACGCCATCCAAATTCCGCTATACGCGCCGTCCCGCCCCGTGCAATGGACCAGCACGCCGGAGTCCCTGGCGTTCTTCTCCCGCCGCCCCCAGGTTCGCTTACCCCACTTGAACTCGCAGACCATATGGTAGTCGCGGTACTCCCGCTTGGTGCATATCCCGCCGAACCCGTCACCCGAGACGTGAAGCAGGCCGTCGCTCACCGAGAAGACCTTTCGCGGATCTTCGTACTTGGTATCCCTCATAAAGACGTACAGGCCGTCCAGGTCCTTGCCGTTGAAGAGCTTTATGACCTCGTTCTTGGGCACGATGGGCGGGGCGGCCGAAGCGTCCTGGGCGTGCGCGGGTGTCAGAAAGCACGTCGACGAGACGGCGGCGACAAGCAAAACATACAATTTGAAACGAAACTTCATGGTTGTTTACCTTTTGAGAGTATTGCCAGACAGACGCGCCGGGCAAGCCCCAATACCGTTGAATTAGCCGTAACTGCATTGCACACGGCATGTTAGAAAAATTGCACACTGGATCGACGCGAATATCGAATATCGAACAAGGAATATCGAAGGAACACTGATCTTCGCTGATCTTCGCTAATTGTTTTCACCATGACACTTCGTATTTCGACATCCCTTGTTCGATATTCGATATTCAATTCATCCCCGGATACCGCTTCCAATAACTCGTTGCATACGAACTACTTGCGACTAATTCAACGGTATTGGGGCAAGCCCGCCCGCTAAATCGTAAATCGATCGCCATCCCCCGCGATGGAGCGGTGTCGCTGGCGGGGCGACAGAGGGTTCGGGCCCTTGCCCTGCATGGATTTTCGACGTATTGTAGACTAAATGCGGCTTACGCCTGTAATTAGGTCAAAATCTCGCGCGACTCACGCAAGGGCAACGATGCCCTTTGGCAACTCTCATCTAGAAAAGGGAACTACTCATGTCACGTTCAGTTTTTGGTCGGATCGCCCTCGCGGCGGTCGTTCTGATTTGCGTTGCCCTGGCGACGGAGCAATTGCGGGCGGAACCGGTTGCCATCGACACCGCGTCGCCTGCCGCGGCCGGTGGGCCCAAGCAGCCGCAAGAGGTCACCGACGCCCTAACCCGTTTTAAGAACGGCGATTTCGACGGCGCGCTGACGCTGCTACAGACGGCCAAGAAGAAGCACCCCGAACTGCCACCGGCCCGGGTGATCATGGCCCAATTGTTTGCCGCCGCCAAGCAGCCGGCCGCGGTACAGTCCTCGCTCCAGCAAGCCGTCATCGAAGACCCGACCGATCCGGAAGCCTACTTGATCCTGGGCGATCTGGCCATGCGGGAAAAACACGTGGCTGAAGCGGCCTTGCTCTACTCAAGAGCGGCCAGTCTGGCCGACGCCATCAAGGGAAGTTCCAAACGCAAGGGCATCCTCGCGCAACGCGCGGCCGCCGGTCAGGCTAGCGCGGCGCAAGCCACCGGCAACTGGGCCGGCGCGCGGCAGCACCTGGAAGCATGGCTC
>CAZDHN010000390.1:0-1728 GCA_964505115.1 uncultured Planctomycetaceae bacterium | reverse complement strand
TTGATCCGTCCAGCGCGGCGGCATTGCACCGGCTTGGCCAGGTCTTGTTCCAGGAGGGCAAGCCGGACGAGGCCCTGAAGAAGTTCAAGGAAGCCGCCAAGGACAACGATAAACTGCTCACGCCGGAAGCCAGTCTTGCCCAGCTTTACGAGCAGGCCGGCGACCGCGAGAACGCCGCCAAATGGATGGTTGCCGCCCTGACGGCCGCCCCCAAGGACCTGCCAACCCGCCTGGTGGCGGCCCAATGGTCGTTGGAAACCGATCAGATCGATCAGGCTAAAGAGCAAGCCGCCTTGGCGATGAAGCTTGATCCGAATTCGCTGCAGGCCAAGCTGCTTCGCGGCGTGGTTGCTTTGTTCGCCAAGGACTACAAGTCGGCCGAGATGTACTTCGAGTCGGCCCACCTTCAGTCGCCGAGCAATTTCGCGGCCAGCAATAATCTGGCCTTGGCACTTTGCGAACAGGACGACGAGGCCAAGAAACGCCGCGCCCTGGAATACGCCCAGGTCAACGCCCGGCAGTATCCCAAGCAGGCCGAGGCCGCCTCGACGTACGGTTGGGTCCTCTACAAGCTCGGCCGCATCGACGAGGCCGAACGGGCCCTTCGCACGGCTGCCCAGCGGGGAAGCCTCAGCGCCGATACGGCTTACTACATCGCCCGAGTGTCCGCCGACCGTGGCCGTAAGGACGAAGCCAAGAAGCTGCTCGAGCAAGCCTTGAAGTCGAAGCGGCTCTTCTCCGAACGAAGCTCGGCCGAAGCCCTGCTCGAAGAGTTGAACAAATAGACGGCCTACCGGCCGAAGCGAATCGCCACGAGTGCCACTGTTGGATCGTCCGACAGTGGCACTTTGCGTTATCGGGCCGAGTCTCGGGCGGTTGTGTTTGTGCTCCATCTAGCGGCCGGGCTTGCCCGGCGTTTTGGAAGCATTGTGTTACGAACACGCCGGGCAAGCCCGGCCGCTAAATGTGGATGAACAAAACGATTCAAACCTTATCCAACGCCTGTTCGATGTCCTTTAGCAAAACTTCAGTTCGCTCCACGCCGGCGGAGAGTCGGATCGTGTTCGGCTTGACGCCGAAGCTGGTGCGTCGCTCCTCGGGCAGGTAGAGCATGGTCGTGAGGTAGGGGATGCAGATAAGGCTCTCCGTAGCGCCCAGGCTGACAGCGTGAATGATTACCTCCAGCGAATCGATGAACCGCTTGGCGTCCTCGATATTTTCGGCAACGTCGAAGGCCAGGATGCCACTGAACCCGGCGTGCATCTGCCTGGCCGCAACCTCGTGGCCCGGATCGGTTTCCAGGCCCGGATAGAGCACCCTTGAAATCTTTGGGTGACCGACCAGCATTTCGGCCATGGCCAGGGCGTTGACGGCCATCCGCTCGGCCCGGAGTTCCAGGCTCTTTAGGCCGCGTTCCAACAGCGAGGCGGAATAGGCGTCCAGCGTGGTGCCAATCGCCTGGCGCGTGAACCAGAGGCTGTTGTAGTGCTCCTTCGAGCCCGCTATGACGCCGGCCATCAGGTCGTTGTGGCCGCCCAGCGCCTTGGTAGCGCTGTGAACCACAAGGTCGGCGCCCAGCGCGAGCGGCTGCTGGTGGAAGGGCGTGGCGAAGGTGTTGTCGACGACCAGAAGGGCGCCGGCACGTCGGGCGACTTGGCTCATGGCCGCGATCTCAACAAACTTGCAGAGTGGATTGCTCGGCGTTTCGAGGAATATGAGCTTCGTGTT
>CAZDHN010000389.1:0-6368 GCA_964505115.1 uncultured Planctomycetaceae bacterium | reverse complement strand
TGCCGCACGACGCAGCCACGGCTGGACTTCCGTCCTCGCAGTAGATGGCTGGTGAAAAATGCGGCCTAGATGCCTTGCAGCATGCGATTGCGTTTGCCGCGGCGTTCGGCTCGCAGGCGGGCACGACGCTTGATTTCGCTCGGCTTCTCGTAATACTCTCGGCGGCGCATCTCCTTCTTGATCCCACTTCGTTCGACCAGCTTGCGGAATCGACGCACCGCCTCTTGAATCGACTCCTTATCCCGCAACGTCAGTTTAACCACCAAGTCCTCCTTCCTCTTGAGAAAACGAACCGTACCAGTCGGGCAACACCCCCTACTAGACAATTCCTTAATTTACAACGCCAAGGAATTGCCTGTCCACCCCTATCGTCAATTATGCGCTAGTTTTTCCGGAAAATATCGAACTTATGGGATGCGAGCGGATTGCCATTGCTTTGGCTCATCGGCCGGAAGTCTGCCGAAAAATTGGCTACCGGCCGTATTGGCGTCCATCCACACCCCGGAAAGACCGTTTCCGTCGCGACGACCGTAACACCTTACCTAGCTTACGGTTAGAGCGACGTAATTTTCCAACTCGGTTGAACGTTGGGGTGCCCGCGGGCCGATTCGTTCTTGGGGCGTCGTTTAGACATCTGGAGCGCATTCGGACTAAGTGTAGCGGTTTCTGCGCTTTCGGAACCGCAAAAACACAGCACCGGAGACGCTACAGTCAAGTCCGACACGGACTAAGCAGCCGGAGCCAATGAGCACCACCGCCCAGCACCTCGATCTCATCCTCGACCTCGAAGCCCGTCACGACGATCTTATCCAGCGTCTGGACGACCTCGACGAGCGAACCGCCAAAGTCCTGGCCGATTGCCTGGTAATCCGCCAGCCCGTGCCCGCCGAGAAGCCCGGCTCGACCGACGAGTAAGTCGCGCTGCCGGGTGCCATTGCTGGCTTGCCCAGCAGTGCCAAGCACAATCCCCCGCAAAACACTGCTGGGCAAGCCAGCAGTGGCACCCCGCAACTGCCCGTCAAATAGGATGTGACAGACTACTCGCCCCGCGCCGACGCTACTTATGCCGGTCGAGGTGACCCGACTTGTTTATCGCCCACCATAGCCGCAGGCCCAGGCCGATGCTCACCGCCGTGCCCAGGGCGCCCCATAGCGAGATGTCGAAATAGACGGGCGGTAACCTGCGGCTTAGAAGCAGGGCGGAACCCAGGAACAGGGCGCTGGCCAGCATGCCGGTCACGAGTCGATTGACCGACGGCTCCAGGCCGCGATGGTCGAGATGCACGTCGAACTTGCCCGTCTCCACCTGCTGCAAGATATCGATCAGGCCGCGTGGCAGCACTTCGATCAGGTGTTCCACCTCGGAATAGAGCCGTCGCATCTTCCGCAGGCGACGCATGGGCGAAAACCGACGCCAGAGCATCTTCTTGCGGTACGGCTCCATCATCTCGATCAGGCTGAACTTGGGGCTCAGCCGTCGGGCGGTGCCTTCCAAGGTTACCAGCACCTTAATCAGCATGGCGATTCGGGCCGGCAGCATGATGTTGTAGCGGCGGATCATCTCGGTAACTTCCATCAGCGCGCCGCTCAAGTCGAACTGGTCGAGCGCTTGCGTGCCGTAGTGTGCCAGGAAGTCGGCCACGTCGATGCTTAGCGCCGCCCGATCCAACTCCGCCGGCACCGTGCCTACCCGAGTGATCACCGTGGCCAGATGTTCCGAGTCCTGAGAGCTAACCGCCAGCAACATTTCTTCGATGTCTTCCAGCAGCCGCTCGTCGAGCCGGCCGACCATGCCGAAGTCGATCAGCCCGACCGTGCCGTCGGCCATCACTATAATGTTGCCCGGATGTGGGTCGGCATGATAGAAGCCGGTCGAAAAAATCATCTCCAGGCAGACGGCCGAGCCGCGCCGGGCCACTTCGGTCAGATCGATCCCGGCCCCGGCCAGCCGCTCGGTCTCGGCCAGCTTGATGCCCTCGATCAGCTCCATCGTCAGCACTCGGCTGGTCGATAGCGCGGGGAAGGTTCGGGGGATGTGTACGGTCGGGTCGTCTTTGAAATCGCGGGCGAAGTGCTCGATGTTGCGTGCTTCGCGGCTGAAATCGAGCTCCCGTTTCAACGCCCGCTGAAACTCGGCCACCGTCGCCCGAGGGCGGTAGTTGCGGAACTCGGGAATCCGCTCGGCCAGCATGGCGAGTCCGGCCAGGATGTCCAAATCGACAGCCACCTTGTGCTCGATGTCGGCGTGCTGCACCTTGACCACGACCGCCTCGCCCGACTCCAACTCCGCCTGATGTACTTGCCCGATCGAAGCCGAGGCCATCGGCTCGTCGTCGAATCGGGCGAACAGCTCCTCGATCGTGCCACCCAACTCCGACTCGATGATCTCGCGAATCACCTGACTATCGTCGGGCTGGACGTTCATCTGCAGGTGTTCCAGCTCGCGTGCCAGTTCGACGCCGACCAGGTCGGGCCGCATGCTGAGAATCTGCCCCAGCTTGATGAACGTGGGCCCCAACTCAGCCAGCGCCAGCCGCACCCTGCTAACCCAAGGCAGCCTAGCCAAGGCCGACCCGCCCGGCGCCTTCAGCAGATCCTTGGCAAAATCGGGCCCCACCCTCCCAATCCAAGCCGCCAGCTCGTACTTACTCAATACCGACAGAATCTCCCGCCAACGGTTAAGGTGCCGATAGATCTGCGGTATCGAACTGATTTTCATGATCTTCACGCTGCCAAGCCGTTGACGCTCAGCCAACTAATACCTTCATGGTAGCTGGATTCGCAAAAATTCAGCAGAATGCGGCGAAGCCTGAACTTTTTCAGGTTCAGCTACCCTAATTTCAGACTCTGACAAAGCACCAGAGCCGCTTGCCAAGTGTACCTCGCCCCAGCCCGAGCGACCAGTATAGCTGACTACCCGGCTCAACCCCCCTCTCCAGTGGGTGACTGGCGGCTGGGGGGAGCGAAGCCCCAGAGCATAAGCCCCGCCCTTTCCCATCGTGTGCCCCTGCCGGCTTACGCGACAGTGCTTCTGCGGCGTTCTGCTTCGGCGGCAATAGCACGGCTTTCTGAACAGGTGCCCTGAATCAAGAGGGGGTTGTTTGAGGGGTGCAATAGGGCAACAATGTGGGCGTGACTGTCCGGAAATTCTATCCGGTGGGTGAATTGACCATGATCAATCTACTGGGGGCTTTGTCCCACTGCGTCGAAGAGCCCGTGTCAGCCGTGTTATGGCCAGGATAGTTGCAGCACTGTGTGGCTTCTTCAGGGTGTTATTGACCCGGCCTGGGAAAAAACGTATAATACTATATGTGATATCATCCGATGAAATACAAGAAGTGCATTCTCCTGCTACCCACAACGTACAATGACGGAGAAGAGGTGCCCGCAATGGTGGTGTCTCGCATCCTCAGGGACATCGATCAGGCATTTGATGGCCACACGGTAGATGGGTTCTGTGATGGCGTCTACAAGATGGACGATGGGTCGAGGGTATCTGATCGGTCACTAAAGGTGTGGGTTGCCGTCGATCCGGCGCGAGTCGACGAAGTGCGGAGGCTCGCTGCCAAATTTGCGGGCGTGCTGAAGCAGGAGAGTCTGTACTTTGAAGTAACGGAGGCAGAGGTTGAATTTGTGCGACCATCGCCAGAAACGGGAGAAGCCCCATGAGTACAGTCAACAGCGTTCTTGCCGAAGGGAAACTCTTGGCCGCGAAGTCGAAAACCTGGGCCGATCTGTCCAACTCGCTGTTTGATCCGCTTGATGGCTTGGTCGCAAATCGCCTTCCTGATCCCGCGGATCGCGCAGCGTTCCGCAAGAGCGAAGCCTATGAAAAACTGCACAAGCTCGTGGAACAGAAGATGCAACAGACCGGAGTCGTAGCTGGCGCCGAACCAACGAAGAGCGGCCGGTTTGTTGTACGCTTGCCCAAGACGTTGCATGCCGCCTTGGATCGAGAAGCGGTCTCTGAAGGAACCAGTCTAAATCAGCTTGTGCTGACGAAGCTTGCCGCCCGGCTAAGCACTCTCGTTGCCCCCAAGGCCTCTTTGATTCAGGCTTTTGGCGAGGTTCGAGATGGATTTTCCGCGGATCGTATTATCGCTGATCCGAACCTCAACAGGAAATTCCTGCGACGATGTCGCGAGTTAGGGCTTTCAGGCACGGACTATGAACTCAATTGGGCCTTGCTGAACGCTCGGAAGAACGGACTCATGAGCGGTCTGCCGAAAACGAAGCGTTATACCGTCCAGGGCACTGACGAGTTCGAGTACGCGTCGGAATTGGCGGTACGACATCTGCAGCGGACGCAAAATGTCTCACTTGATCAGATCATTTGCGACCCTGACCTCGCCCGTGAGTTTGACGGACACGCCATGTGTCTTGCACCAGGGTGCAAGCCTCTTGAATATCGGTGGGTAGCTCTCGGTTTGCGAAAGGCCGGTCGACTGCAAAGGGACAAGGTAGCGAAAACCGAGACTCCTGATCTTCAGCCTCTTTGCAGTGTGCGGCGGCTTAAGGCGTCCTCCTTGCCGACGGGCAACGGTTTGTACCTATTCTCTAGTTCGGGCACTCCCGTTTTTCTCAGTCACACCGACAATCTGCGGCATCGTGTCGAACGCCACATGGATGTTAGTGATTCCCGTGGTCTTCCGGGGTGGCTATGGGATCAGGGGCCGCTTGACTTCTCCTTGGCTGAGATGCCTGGCGTGCGTAGAGCGTCCCGCCAAAACGCCGAGCTTCTGTTGGTTAGGGAACTGCATCCACTCCTGAATTTCCAACGCATAGCAGCATGACCCAAGCCAACGAAGCAGCAAGCAGATCCGGCAGCAAGAGACTCCGACCGCCGGTGAAGTGGCATGGCGGTAAGCACTATTTAGCGACTCGAATCATCAAGTGTTTTCCGCCGCATCGTGTATATTTGGAGCCGTTCGGTGGCGCGGCATCTGTTCTCTTGAACAAAGCCCCCGTGGACGTCGAGGCGTACAACGATCTCGATTTGCGGATTACTCGGCTGTTCCGCGTGCTTCAGAGACAGGGGGCGGAGTTTGTGTCGCGGATGCGTTTTGTTCCTTACAGCCAAAAGGAGTTTGAAGACGCGGCCACCTACCCACCAAATGCCACGGACCTTGATCAGGCTGTATGTGACTTCGTACGCTGGCGTCAGTCTTTCGGCGGAAAAGGCAAGACGTGGAGCTATACAACTTCTCGCGCCAGAGGGGGCATGGCTGGTGATGTGAACGCTTGGTGGACGTCCATTGAGCAACTCCCCGAGCTTACTGAACGGCTCAAGCGCGTGCAGATTCTCCATCAGCCAGCGCTTCAAGCCATTTGGCGTTTCGACGGCCCAGACACGCTGATCTACTGCGATCCCCCCTATCTTCACGAGACCCGCGATGTCAATAGCCGCGATGTCTACGGCGTTGAGATGACCGAAGTCGACCATCGTGATCTCGCGGCAGCATTGAATGCGTGCGAGGGTGCGGTTGTCTTGAGCGGCTATCCATCCCCGCTATACGAGGAGTTGTTCCGTTCTTGGAAGCGTGTCGACTTCGACATCGCCAACCACGCTGCTGGTGGACGAAAGAAGACTCGCAAAACGGAAGTACTCTGGATCAAGGACTCCCGTCTATCGTCAACGGAATGACAAATGGTTCAACATTGCTCGCTCAAGACATTCTTGGGGGCACTTGGCGTCGACGCTTTCTTTGGCTTCAGACGGCTATTGGCGTTCGGTCATGGGGCAAGCTTGGATCGGGTGGGGAAACGGTCGTCCAAGAATTGCTTCGTGTTCTGACTGCGGAAGCCCTCACCCCCGGCCCCTCTCCCGCAAGCGGGCGAGGGGAGTCTGGACGGCCGGCAGGTTGGGAAAGCCACGTTTCCGGGGGTGCTCGCTGTCGGGGAAATTTTTCTTGGGGGAACACTAATCTACGCTGATCGACGCTAATAACAGCATTCAGTTTAGATTAGTGGAGATTAGCGCGGATCAGTGTTCCTCCCCCGTTCCGGCGTTTGCCGCGGCACACTGTCTCGCCGTACGTCTGACGGGCAGAGGACCTGGCTCGTCCGGCGCCCCTCGCTCACGCTTCGGGCTATGATCAAGTGATGGACAACCCAGGCTGATCCACGCTGATCGACGCTGAATCAACCACGGATTACCCGGATTACTCGGATACGATAAGAGAAGCATTCCACTTGACAATCCGACCGTGTGGATTCCAGGCCAAAATGGCTTCGCCTCGTCTACAATATCCGTGCTATCCGTGTTATCCGTGGTTGGTTACGGCAGGCGGTGAAATTCTTTCTTGGGGGGAACGCTAACCCAACTTCGCCAGTCCTGCCCGGAAATCCGTTTTTCTGAAAATATTTTG
>CAZDHN010000388.1:0-6376 GCA_964505115.1 uncultured Planctomycetaceae bacterium | reverse complement strand
GCCGCCGGCCTGAAGGCCGTGTTTCTAGCGTTTTGCACCTAAGAACGGAAGAGCCTTGAGTCCTAACCTGGACGTTGCAGGAGTGGCGGCAGTTTGGGCAGCGGTAGAATGCACAGGCCGGCCAGCGGAAGCAAGAACGAGCTGACTCGCAACGCGGTGGTCGTGTTGGTCTGATCGGCCAGGGCTCCCAACGGTATCAACAGAAGCACCGATACCGACCAGGCCAGCCCCATCATGATACCCGACATCGCGCTGGCCCGCGCCGGATGCAACTCCTGGGCCACCACGATGTTGACCGGCGTCGAGAGCGACAGTATCAGGCCGCTGACGATCAAGAGCGCGAACGCGGCCCAATACGATGCGTACCAGACGGCCACCAGCGGCAGGAACCCGACGAAGCAGGCGATCAGCATCAAGCGGCGCCGCTCCACGGAATCGGAAAGATAGCCGCCGGCGATTCCTCCCGCGGCACATGCAAACAGAAAAGCGGCCAGCAGTATCCGTCCCTCCGCCTTCGACCATCCCTGATCGGTGCTATAGATGACAATTAAGCTGCCAACAGCCACCACGGCCGCCGATCGCAAGATCACGGAGATGAAAACCAGCCACACCGCGCGCGAGTCCTGATGAAGCAGGGCGCGCCAGTTGGGCAACTTCGGCGGTTTCGTCGGCGAGGTCGTGACGGGAATCAACAGCATAACTGCGACTGCCGTTACGAGTCCCAGCGGCATGAAGACCCAACTCATCTGCCGGTTGGCCAGCGAAAGCAGCAAGGAGACACCCAGCGGCACCATGGCAACGCCCACCGCTCCCCCGTTGGCATAGATCGACATCGCCAAGCCCGGCCGCGATCCGGCGAACCGGCTGGCCAAGACGGCGCCGGACGGATGAATGATGGCCACGCCGATTCCGCCCAAGGCCAAGAGCGCTCCGAGCCAAACCGGCCCCGGCGCCAGCCCGATGCAACTTAGGAAGACGGCCGCAATCACCAGCCCCAGCGCGAAGACTCGCCGCTGGTCGAACCGTTCGAGAAAATGCCCCGCCAAGGGCTGAAGCATCGAGTTCGACAAGCTGCCCACGTTCACCAGGACCGTCACCGCGGTGACCGACAAGGCAAACGCCTCGCGAAAATCCTGAATCAACGGTATCAGCAACACCGCGTAAACGTCGCCCGCCAAATGCCCACAGGCCAGCAGAGCAATCACCCCCCACCGAGTCCCGTTCCCGCCCACGCCTTCCCGGGTTTCATCAAGTTTCGAATCCTCAATGCACGTCATATTTTCCGTGGTGTCCCTTCAAGCAAGCAGCCGTATCTCCATCAACGGCCCACATCATCCCATATTTCATCCTTCTCGGCCAGTGGCCGGGTCACTTGACGCTTAGGGCGAATTCAAACCGGTTCGGCCCGTCCTCTTGGACCTCGGCGGTTAACTCGCTTCTGCGGTTGTAGCGATCGGGGAGAAACTGTGCGTAGGCATCGGTCATTTCGCCGGAGACACGATCCGTCACTTTTTCGGCCGTCTTCCGTGACGCGGTGATCTCGACTCGAAAGGAGCCGGAGAACACTCCCTTGCCCAGTTTGATCGAGAACTGGCCGTCTTGTATCTCGCCGCCCGCGGACGGACCGTCGGTCCCCGGCAGCGGCACGAACTGGATGGTCCCCCGGGGCAACGGCTCGCCGTCGAGCGTCACGGATCCCCGCAAGGCTTGCCGGCCCGTGGTATGGCCGCAGCCGGCTAGCAGCACGAGCAGAGCAGCGTAAGAACTTGTCTTCCAATACGCGATTGTCATGATGTTCTGCCTGGGATTTGGTGCCAGGGGCAAAGTGCATGGAGCATTACGCGTCCAACGCATGAAATTGGGCTACAGGCCCAGCACCTCGCCGTTGCTTACCGTCGCCAGCGCCTGCCAGATAATCAGGTCCACCGAGTCTGTATGGAATTCGACGTGCCCGTCGCCAAAGAGCACGTTCACTCCGCCCGGGTGCTTGCTACGGGCAGCATAGTATTCGTCCTCAAGACCTCCCTGGACGACACAGGGCATATCGGGAAACGAAACGCAGCAATATGGCATAACGTCGGATACACTGCTGTTGGGCGTGGTCTGGTGCGAGTATGCGGCGCCCCCTTCAAAGGGCATCACCCAGCGGCCGCGGTGATCGGTGTCGTACACCGAATCCCCCGTGTCCACGCGGCCGGCCAACAATTCGCTCCCCAACGCCGTCATGGAAAGCCCGTCGGTGAACTCGTTCAAGCCACGACCGACCTCCAGGTAAAACGCCCCGTCCGTTTCCAGGTCGATTCCCACGCGATCCGCTGGTCTGGTCCACTCAAACGCTCGATTTCCCGGCAGGTTCTTGAACGAAGCTCCCGTTCCCACGCAGAACACCATATTGGAACGGGATACATGGTGGCAAGACCATCGACCGTCCGCCCCATCGCTGGGGCAGCAGTAGACGGGCATTGGGTTCTTCCAAGCGGTGGTCTGTTCCCAAATGCGGGCCTGATAATCGATCTGAGATGCAACGTTTTCCTTCTCCACGTAAGGCACCAATTGAACCAGCGCCGAGAAACCCCGCCAGCCGGTTAAATCGTCGTTCCAGCCCAGGCCGGCACTGGGCAATTTCCCAAAGGCCGTGACGTGGTTGTGCATCGCCAGGCCAATCTGCTTCATGTTGTTCGCGCATTGCATCCTCCGCGCCGCTTCCCGCGCCGCCTGCACCGCCGGCAACAACAGTGCAATCAGGATGCCTATGATGGTGATCACCACCAGCAACTCCACAATGGTAAAAGCGCGGCGATTGTCGGCAACCATCGGGTTTCCCCCCGTCATAATCCGTCAACAGCCCGGCTTGACTGCTTACTTGCCATAGAACCAGTCGATCCCGATTCGGGCCACGTGCGGGCCGGCCTTCGAGTTGTAGCCGATGATCGCCATTCGGTCGACGAACATCAGGCAAGGATATCCGTAACTCTCCTCCTCCTCCGGATCGCCGGCGATTGTCCGCTCGTTGGTCCACGTCTTGCCGTCGTCGGTGGAAATTGCCGAGACGAACGGCGTGCGCCAGCGGCTCTTGCCGCCAGTGGTCCGCAGCAACAGCAGGTCCCCGGTAGAAGGGATCCGCTTGACGTTCAGTGCGGACGAGGCGTTTGAAAGCTTCAACTCCTTCAGGGATTCGCCTTTGCTCCACGTGACCCCCTTGTCTTCGGAGTAGGACCGCACCACGAAACCGCTGTAAGTCCGGCAGAGCATCATCAACCGCTCGTCCTTCAGCTCAACCACGTGCGGCTCCTGGGCCTCGATAGGTAACACGTTCACCTCGTTTTTGGATTCTCGCCAGCCATACCCGTTGTCGTCGGAGTAGTACACGGCGCTGGCATATCCGCTGTGGTCGTGGCTGGCGGCGTCGGCTTCTCTTTCGACCGGGGCAATCAGTCGTCCCGAAGAGAGTCGCACGGGCTTGTCATTGAACAACCCGTCGAAGGCCATGAACAACTGGTCGCCCCAGGTCTTGCCCCCGTCGACCGAACGCCGGTAGTAGCTGATTTTGTAGACTGGACGCGTGCCCGGAAGATAGTATTGGTAAGACAACAACAGGTGGTTGTCGCCCACCCAAGTGAAACTGGAGTGGTGATAGCCGTGCTTTCCGCCGGGTTTCGGGCTTGGCACAAGGGGGAACTCGGACTCCCACGTCTTCCCCTTGTCTTGGGAAAAACGTCCCATGATGGCCCCGCCACTATCCAGGCCCATCAGCAGTCGACCGTCCCGCAGCAGCTCGATGTCTCCTATCCAGGAGCCCTTGGCGAACTGGATTTGTTCGAATAGCGCGCCGCTCGAGCTTCCCTCTTTAGCCGGCTCTTTCGCCCACGCGCCGGCGACCGACCAGAACATCACTAGCAGCGCCAGACCGCCGAGAGCCAGGCAAAACCCCGCTCGGGCAACGTAGCGATTCAGAAGCGGCAGATTGATACGGACAGACTTCCGAAGGTTCATCAGAGTTCCTTTCAGGTGAAAAACAACTGGTGCCGAATCGGATCGCCCACGAGGCAAACGCGGTTCCGGGCGACTCATTTCCCGCGACGCCGAGGGCGGACGAGGAGCCCCAATAGAATCGCAACTGAACCGAGCAGCGCTAACGTGGACGGCTCCGGTACGATAGTTAGCTCGACCAGGCTATAGTTGGCGTCGCAGACGGCAAGGCCGTCCGTGGCTCCGAAGATAAGCCGCTTCGACCAAGGGCCGCCATCGTTGGCGGCTCCGCTCAGAGTGGCTTGGAAATATCCATCCACGAACAGGCCGACAGTTCCCAGACTAGCGGGATTGTAGACCATTTCGTAAAGGTGATAACCCGATCCGGTTACGTTGCTCAGCGTGATTTCATCCCTGGGATAGCCTCCTGATGTGGCGGTTGATGTGGCGGTCAAGTGGTAAAGCGTCGGGTCGCCATTGCCAGCCGCCCCGACCTCAATCAGATACGTGTACGCTTCATCGGATACCTCCAGGTGGAGTCCCCAATCGTCACCGGCGTCGGGTGCCAGCAGGTTGCGCACCTCCATCCTCGCCCGCCAACCCAACGACGTCATGTCGCTTAGCTCCGGGGCCGTAAGCGGTCGCCTGTATCGTGCCCAACCATCGCTGATTTTCCAAGCGTCTACCCCAAGACCGAGGTCGTTGGTGACAGCGGTTCCTCCAGCACCCTCCCGGATAAAGCCTTCACCGGCGGGGTCGTTCTTGCCCACGTGCAGGACGATCACCTCCGCCTGCGCCGAGGGCGATACGGCCAGCGGGCAGATTCCACACATCAGTGTCAGCAGCAAGCGTGTCATGACTGAATCTCCTTCATTGAAGAAAACGAAAAACAAGAACTGTTCATTACGTATTTCGTCGGCCATCGCCGTGCTCCTGGCCGGATATTCACCTCACTTCTTTTTCGGCGTCCAGCGAACCACGCCCATGTGGTATCCGCCGCCGTTGGTGTAATAGGCGGTGACCAGCGTGCCGTCCTTGAGTTGTACGGTCGAGGGATATCCAAGATCGCTGGGGGTCAGTTTGACCAGGACCAGGGGCTTATTCCATGTGCGGCCTTCATCATCGCTCAGCCGGATCCCGATCCCATGGGTGTCGCGCATTCCGTAGGAAAGCAATATCCGCCCGTCCCGCAACTGGAGCAGGTGGCCGGGATGTTGAGAACGCTCGGTCACCGGCCCCTTGGCGGTCCAGGTTCGGCCCTCGTCCCCGGAGACGAACAGTTCCAGCCCCACGGCCGGGGTCTTCTCGTCGGGACCCCGTTCGGTGCGGCAGGCTGCCAGCCAGCGATCCGCTCGCAGCCGCAGCAGGGCCGTCTCCCCTCGATGATCGTTGCTCAGCAGGGCCGTCTCGGTCCAGGTGCGACCGTCATCGCCGCTGAAATGGACCCACACCGTGCCATAGTCGTGATAAAAACTGGCCGCCAGCCTTCCGCCCGGCAGTTTAACGATGTCTCCAAAGGGCTTGATCATTCGCGCTTGGCGATCTTCATAATCCGAGCCCTCGGGAAAGGCGACCGCCGATTTCGACTTATCCACCTTCCAGGTCTTTCCCCCATCCGAAGAACGGCAGACCCAGGGAGGCAGCCGACGATTGTGAAATGACGGAGCGTAGCCCCATCCGGAACTGAGCACGATGAGATCGCCGTTGTGGGCCAGCCCGGCGGCAACGTTCATTCGAGTGGTTTTCGGCTCGCGCGGGGTCGACGTCCCTCGCTTGCTCCAAGTCCGGCCACCGTCCGTACTGGCCCAGCAATCCACCTCGCCCAGGCCACCACCATGGCTTGGGTGATTGTAGATCGTGGCAATGATCGTCTCATCGGGCAAGAGTGTCAAGTTGGGCCAGGCGCAGACGTTCCGGACCGCAACAATCCGCTCGTGGACTTGGAATTCCTCGGAAGCAGTCTTGCCCGCCTGGGCCAAAGCCGATGCCGCCAACACACAATAACCAAACAACAGTGCGAGCAGTGACTCTCTCATGACAAATCCTCGTCGAAGTAGAATCATCGGTTAGTCATGCACCCTGGCGGCAGCCGCCGCAGTGCCCTTTGGTGTAGATTTTCTCCCGCCGCTTGGCTAGGGCGGACGGACCGTCTCGCCGGGTAGAAATACCAGGGGGACCTCGATCCGCTGGTTGCTGTCGTGGGGAACTTGCCCCGAACGCATCTCGGCCAGTAGCTTGCCCGCCTCCATGCCAAGGCGGCGCTCGTCCACCGCCACGCAGGTTAGCCGCTGGGCTAGCGCACGGTCCCGCCACTTGCCGCCAAAATATATCAATGACAAATCCTCCGGTATCTTGGCTCTTCCGGTTTTAAGTGCAAACTGCTGAAAACAGGGCGAGCCGGGGGCTA
>CAZDHN010000387.1:0-6377 GCA_964505115.1 uncultured Planctomycetaceae bacterium | reverse complement strand
ATAGTCGATGAATTGGCAGATTTGGTCGATGCGTAAAGGGGGGGGGTGTAGCTGGATTCGCAAGAATTCAGCCCGCGAGCGACAGGCTATCTGAATTCTTGCGAATTCAGCTACCGTTCTTGTGCCAATTCACGCCCGCATCCGCCCGGCAGCGGACGGCTGGAGCGAATTCGTGTATAATACTGGGTTGCAAACGCGTTATATGGCGACATTCAGGGAAAATCAAGCTTAGGGAGAACACCAAATGGCCGATGGCCAACTGACGGAAGAACAAGTAAAACGGGTGCTGGCCGAGTTCAAGGATCCGGAGACGGGCCGCGATATCGTCCAGCTTGAACAGGTACACGGCCTGCGAATCGACGGCCAAAAGGTCTCGGTTACGCTGGGATTAACCACCTTCTCCGCGCCGCTTTGGGAGCAGACTCGGGCCGAGTTGGCCGAGTTGCTCGAAGCCAAACTGCCCGGGCCGGTGGAGGTTTCGGTCGAGTTGGCGGTACACGAGCGTCCGGCGGAGAAACTGGGCGAGGTGGGGGTTGCGGCCAAGAGCGTCATCGCCATCGGGTCGGGTAAAGGGGGCGTGGGAAAGAGCACGATCGCCACCGTCTTGGCCTGCCAGCTTGCTCGGGCCGGCTCGAAGGTGGGCCTGATGGACGCCGATATCTTCGGTCCCAGCATCCCGCACCTGCTCGGCACAACCGAACAGCCCGTCATTCGCGACGATATGATCCAGCCGATCATGGTCGACGGGCTGGCCGTTATGTCGATGGGTTTCCTGGCCCCGGCCGAAGAAGCGGTTATTTGGCGAGGGCCCATGTTACACGGCGTGATTACGCAGTTTCTCCGCGATACCAACTGGGGTGAACTCGACTATCTGATCGTCGATTTGCCGCCGGGCACCGGCGACGTCGTCTTGAGCCTGTCGCAGTTGATTCCGCTCAGCGGAGCGGTGGTTGTCTGCACGCCCCAGGACGTGGCCCTGCTGGACGCCACCAAGGCGGTGGCCATGTTCCGACACGTGAATGTCGACGTACTGGGGATGGTGGAGAATATGAGCCATTTCATCTGCCCCGACTGCGACAAGCGGCACGATATTTTCGGCTCCGGTGGCGCGAAGCGTCGGGCGGGCGAGTTGAAAGTGCCGTTCCTGGGCGAAGTGCCACTGAACATGCAACTCCGCATCCGTGGCGACGAGGGCACGCTCCGCGACATCCTGGACGACGAAGTATCGGGCCCATGCCTGAGGGAAATCGCCACGGCGCTGGTCAAGATCATAGCAAGCGGCTGTCGCGCCGAGCCCCCGAAGCCCACGCTATCGGTGCTAAAATAGCCGTGAGCGGACAGTGGTACGTAAGTCGTGTGCCTGAAATAAGTTAAGGCCGCCGGATAACGTTATCCGGCGGCCTATTTTTCTGCTGACCAGCTCAATTGGCAGCAAGTCGCTTACTACTTGCAGCAGCAGCCTCGCTTCTTGGCGGCCTTCTTCTTGGTGGCCTTTTTGGCGACCTTCTTTTTGGCAACCTTCTTCTTGGTGGCCTTTTTAGCGACCCTCTTCTTGGCAACCTTCTTCTTGGTGGCCTTTTTAGCGACCTTCTTCTTGGCTACCTTTTTCTTGGTGGCCTTTTTGGCGACCTTCTTTTTGGCCGCTTTCTTCTTGGCCATGAACATTCCTCCGTACGCAAGGGTTAGTGGCAAGAACCGTCACTGCCATCGTTAAACATCCACTGATTCCCGCGGGGCCAATAGGCGGTTCAAAGCCGTCTCCGTGAAGAAACTGGGCTTTGCCCTTGCGATCTAGCCATGCAAGCCTCAATCGGTTGGGCAGGCGGTTCTCACCCGATGTGGAAAACACTTACCATCCTGGAACGCTACTCCCGGTCACGTCCTTTCGGAACGCCATCGAGAGGCAAATTAGCGTGGTCCAAAAGTTGCATGCGTGTAGTTGTACGCATTTTTGAAAAATTATCAACACCTTTTTGGCAAATCCGGGATCTTTTTTCGCCCTATTGAACATCGGATGCATGGCGCAGCGCTGCAACCGGCAAGGTTTACGCTAGCCCGGGTTTCTCACCAACATCGTTACGAGAGGTCGTAAGTTCTGTCGTGGCAAGGAGTGCAAGCGATTCATCCGCGGGCGTATTGGTGAATACGTTGAGGATGAATCGTGCCGCACGACGCAGCCACGGCTGGACTTCCGTCCTCGCAGTAGATGGCTGGTGAGAAATGCGGGCTAACCCGTAGTGGGCACTGACGGCCCGGAGGCTCTTACGGTTTCTACTTGCCGGCCTCGGTAGTCTTCTGGCGATCGCCGATTCCGACAAGGACGTCACTGAGCGCCCGGCGAGCGGCGGGCAGCGAGTTCAGGGCGAGGCGATCCGTGGCCAACTCGGGCCTGGCCGTTAGCCCGGTCAGGTTCTCAACGCACGTTTCGAGCAAGCCGCGGGATTCCATTAGCGCCCGGGGATCATCTGCCTCGATGCCGCACTGGTAGCGAATCTGCCCCAGCCGCAAGCGGAGGAACTCCCGCAGGACTTGATTGTGAGACGGCAAGTCGCGAAATTCGGCCACGACAGTGCCTTGTGTTTGCAGTGCCCTTTGGAAGAGGTCCGCGGCCTCCTTCAGGCGTCTGGTTCTCAAGCAGACGGTGCCCAACTTTGCCAGAATGAGTGCTTCGGAACAGGCATAGTGAGGGTTGGTGGGATTCCGAGTGACCAGCAGCCGTGACTCATCGAGCGCTTTGCGCAAATCCCCTTCGCCCTTCGCGGAAACGGCAAAGTTTCCCTGCCAGGGGAAGACACTGACGTGAATCCACGCATAGGTGGCGATCAACTCGTAGCGGTAATCGGCAATGCCGGGATACTCCGCCGTAAGCTTCTCGAGAATGCGGATGGCCCGCTCCCTACCCCGCACATCGCTGGATGCCCCGGTTGGGGCAGGCAAGGTTCCCGGCGGCCGGTGGCAAAGCGCCAGCAGGAAGCGATAGTCGGGCACTTCGCTATTCTCCCCGGTCAGCTTCTCCAGAATGCCGACCGCCGACTTGCGATACCGCTTGCTGTCGTGCTGAAGCTTTCTGCGCCGCGAGACCGTCTCGATCGTTTGGCGTCCGCGCGTGCCGCTAATCTCGCTTAGACACGTGCTGCTGAGGAAGTACAGCGTACGCGCCCGTTCGTACTGATAGTAGGCGGGCAGGCCGTCGGTATGCTCGACTGATTGGAGGATCGACAGTGCGTCTTGATGGGCTTCGTGGGCCCGTTCGTATTCCAACTTCGCGGAACGGACGTTGCCGATCGCGTTGTGGCAGCGGGCCAATTCGGCGTGGATTAGCTCGTCCGAGTCGAGCCGCCCGCGCAATGCCGTGAGCTTCTTCACCGCGCCGGCGTATTCCTCTTCCGCATGATTGATCTGGCCGAGCCGCCCGCGAATATCTCCAACCCGCCGACTGGCGATGGCCGATTCCAGCATCACGCGGGAATCGTCGCCGGCCTGTTCGGCCAATCGGTCATAGAAGACGAGCAGGTTTTCCAGCATGCCCGCCGTCTCCCTCGACGCCTGCACTTGCATCAGGTTCCGCTGGGCCGGGGAAGCCGAGCCGGCGCTTGAACGCAGCCCGACGCAAGCGCAAGCCTCGCCGCCGGGATCGGAATCGGAGGGAATTCCGGCGCGGTCGGGTGAAAGCTGCAAGTAGATGTCCTCCAATACATCGAGGGCCAGCAGCGAAGTTGCTTCCTCGCGAGCCAGCGCCGTCTTCGTTTCCGCGTAGGCCCTTCGCGTATTGACGTAGGCGCCGAGTGCCGTTGCCGCGGCGACCACCAGCAATACGGCGCTAAGTGCCGACGTGGCGGCCAAGGCCGGATTGCGACGGCACCAACGCCAGACCCGTTCCACGCTGGAAATCCGCCGGGCACGCACCGGCCTGTCGTCCAGGAATCGCCGCAAGTCGGCGGCCAGGGCCGCCGCTGTCGGGTAGCGTTTCGAGGGTTCCTCGGCGAGGCATTTTAGAACGATCGTTTCCAAATCACGCGGTATGGCCGGGTTGACGCTCCTGGGCGCGGGAGGCGGCCGGCGCTGGTCGCGGCCTCCCCTGGCCGAATCGTCAAATGCCGGCCGAAGCGTAAGCATCTCGTACAATGTCAGCCCCAAGGCGTAGACGTCGCTGCGCGCATCCGCGACGCCGCGCAACTGCTCGGGCGCCATGTATCGCAACGTGCCGACAATCTCCTCGCCGCAGCCGGCATCCGGCTGTTCCACAGCCCGGGCAAGCCCGAAGTCGGCCACGCGAACGACTCCGTCTTCGTCGACCAGAAGGTTCGCCGGTTTGATGTCGCGATGCAAGGTGCCTTGCCCGTGGGCGAAGTTGAGGGCCTCGGCGGCTTGGATCCCGATGCGTGCTATTGCGAGCCAGCGGTCGGCTGGTGCTCCGGTTGGAACGGTTAGCTTTCTCCGGCGGCCGTTTTCGTGGCCGTCCGAGTTGTCGGCCGGACGTTCCACGCACGTGCCCGACTGCGCCGACGAGAACTTGCCCATCGTCAGTGTCCGCACGAGTTCACGGATGTCGGCGAAGGTGTCGTCGTGTTCCTCGTCGGCGTCGGGGTCCTCGTCGGGGTCCTTGGCGGGCGAATCGGTCATGCCGCGCAGCAACCAAATGATTTCGTCCAACCCAACGCCTCGGATAAGCTGCATCACGTAGTAATGCAAGCCATTCTGATCGCCGACGCCGAAGACCGGAACGATATTCGTGTGGTGTAGCCTGGCGGCCGTTTGTGCCTCGCGCTGAAAGCGTTTGACGTGCCTGTCGAGCAGAAAGACATGCTTGGGCAAGACCTTCACGGCAACCCGACGCCCGAGCGATCGCTGCTCGGCCTCGTAGACGACGCCCATGCCGCCGCGTCCGATTTCCTGAATGATGTCGAAGTCGCCGATATGCCGGGGGGGCGTTGCCGACGCGCTCTGTCGCGCCGCGGCGGCCCGATTTGCCTTCTCTTCGCAGCGAAGCTGTTCCATCATGGCGACGGTGGGAAACAACTCCTCGATCTCTTTGCCGTACAGCGGATACCTGCTAACGTACTCGGAGATCGACGGGGATTCACGCTGCCTGCATCGCGAGGCAAACTCTTCCACCAATACTTCCAGCGGATCGCGATCGGGCAGTGAATCGATCATGACTGATAACCTTCAGGGGCCAGGGGCCAGGGGTCGGAATTTCGGCGTTAACGTGTCCTCAAGATACTGATCCCTGATCCCCGGCCCCTGATCCCTCTTCCCTTGATTGGCGGTCCTGCCGCCCTATTCCTCCTTGAGCATCGTAAGCCTCAGCCGCTTCAGTGCGCGAAGATAGCGTTTGCTGGCCGCGTACTTGTCGATACCGAGCACGTGGGCCACCTCGTTGTTGCTCAGCTCTTCCAGGTGGCGAAGCACGAGGGTTTCGCGGTCGATCCTTGCCAGTTGCTCCAGCGCGGTTCTGAGTTCGTCGATAGTCTCTTCACGAACGACCACCTGGCTCGGCGACGTAAGGCTGTCGGCCAGTTGCCGGGCGAGCAAAGTCGAATTGGCGCCCGAGTATCCCTCCCACCCCAGCGGAACTTCCTGTTTGACGTCGCGCATCTTGGCGCCCAAGTATCGCCGGTGCGTGTCGATCAGAATCTGGATCGTGATCTGCCGAAGCCAGATGAAGACCGGGACGGCGGGCCGATCGAGGTAGTCCTGTATCCGCCGGACCGCCTCCATGAAGGCGTCTTGCAGAACATCCTCGCAGTCGACCTTGCTGACAATCCGGCTGTCCAGCCGCAACGCGATCATTCGCAGCAATCGCTCCCGGTAGCGATGAAACAGTTCTGGAACCGCTTCCGCTTCCCGGATGCGTGCTTGGCCCAACTCGCAAGTACATTCGAATTGGTCTGCCATCTCGTCTCTCGCGGCCTCAAGCCCCGGATGGTAAAGCCCCACTGCCGCAAAAAATGCCTAAGGACTCATAGCTCATTGCTCACAGCAAGCTCCAAGTGCTTAACCAACGAGCACTTAGGGCACGGGCGGCGAAAAATCCGTTCCCGGCTTGTCCATCAGTCCACTTTCTTCCAGTATCCAGTATATCCACCATTGTCCCCAAAAGCACGCCCCGCCAGGAATTTGGACCATCGATTGCCCCCCGGTAGAGACGGGGAGCGCCGATTCCCGCCAAGCCTTTGGGAAGAAATCCCACACACCGCGATTACGACACGACAAGGATAAGGATAAGGATAAGGACAAGGACAAGATCGATGCACCGAAGATCAAGCGCCGCCGCGTTTACCCTGGTCGAGCTACTCGTGGTGATTACGATCATCGGCATCCTATTGATTCTTGCATAGCTAATGCGCGACTCAAGGGGGTCCCGCCAGGGAACC
>CAZDHN010000386.1:0-6378 GCA_964505115.1 uncultured Planctomycetaceae bacterium | reverse complement strand
CGAGGACGAAGCCCGCAAGCACGTCAAGGTCTACGGCGACTATCGCGAACTGCTCGAGAACGAACCGGACATCGAAGCGGTGATTATCGCCCTGCCGTTGCACCTGCACGCCCCGGCTGCCATCGCGGCGATGAAGGCGGGCAAGCACGTGCTGACCGAGAAGCTAATGGGCCACAGCGTCCACGAGTGCAAGGAGATGGCCCGGGTTGCCGAGCAGACGGGTTTGCATCTGGCCACCGGTCACCAGCGGCACTACAACATCCTCTACCACGAAGCGGAAGAGACGATCAAGCGTGGCATATTGGGCGACCTGCACTACATTCGTGCCCAATGGCACCGGGGCAACCTGCCCGGCAACGATAGCTGGCAACAGCCGATGCCGCCGGAAGCCAAGCCGAAAGACGCCAAGGCCAAGGAGCTTGTCAAGAAGCTTGAAAGCTGGGAGCGGAAGCTGGCGGCGGCATCCGGCCGAGCGATCGATACTTGGGAGAAGCGAGTCGCCCAGGTCCGCCAGCAGTTGGCCGACAAGATCGTGGACGCCAAGAAGTTCGACTACCTGGACAAGCAGTACAAGGACGCCGACGGCAAGCTGATCTACGACCGGCCGGCAATCGAGGAATTGATCCGCTGGCGGCTTTGGGATCGCACGGGCGGCGGCCTGATGGTCGAGTTGGGAAGCCACCAGTTGGACGCGGCCAGCATCTTTATCTCGGCCGTTCACGGCGGCGAGAAGCAACATCCGCTGAACGTAATGGCGGCGGCCAACCGGCCTCTGTTCGGCCAGGATCGCGACGCGAACGACCACGTCTGTTGCATCTTCGAGTTTCCCGCCCCCGGCTACAACGCCAAGGACCCGGTCGCCAGCCGAAAGAAGATCGGCGTACAGTACGCTTCGATTAACGGCAACGGCTTCGGCGGCTACGGGGAGATGGTCTTCGGCACCAAGGGGACCTTGATGCTGGAGCGCGAGCAGGACGTGATGCTCTTCCGCGGCCCGTCGGCCAGCAAGGTGAAGGCTGGCAAGAGCGGCGGACCGACGATGGACACCCAGGCCAGCGGCGCGGTTCAGAAGGCCGAAGCCACCCAAGCCCGCAAGGTCAGCCGCGGCTACACCGAGCAGTTGGAGCACTGGGCCTGGTGCATCCGCAACCCGAGCGACCAGAACAAACCGCGCTGCCATCCCAAGGTGGCCATGGCCGACGCGGTCATCGCGCTTACGACCAACATCGCGGCCAAAGAAGGACGCCGAATCGAGTTCAAGAAGGAATGGTTCGACCCCCAAAGCGACGAAACGCCCGAAGGCAAGAAACCCGACCTGAGTAAATACGCTTGACAGCCTAGCGCGGCGTAGCCGCAACCAACGTGTTAGCCCGGTCGCCTGCGACCGGAGAGTAGCGCGGTTCCTGCAACCCGTCGCAGGCGACGGGGCTAACTTGCGTTGGGCACGTCGAAAATATTTGAGGATATTGCCTCAATTTTGAACACTAATGGCATAAAGGCAAGACACGATGCACTTGACTCCGGAAGAAAAGGCGATCGGCAAAGAGAATTTCAATGCCGCCATCGGAAGCAAGCTGGTGCGACGCGATTTCCTGGAAAAGGGAACCAAGCAGAGCATCGCCTCCGGCAACGGGCTGGGACCGCACTATTACGGCTACGACAAGTCGGTCGAGAAGCCGGTTCGGGTCGCCGTTCTGGGCACCGGCGACGAAGGCAGCGTGCTGATCGGCGCGATCAACCCGAACTTCATCCAGGTCACGGCGATTGCCGACATCCGGCCGTATAACGTCCACCGCGCCTTCCACGGCGACCACTACAGCGACACGGCTCTAAAGGTCCGTTGCGGCCTGATGAGCAAGTACGGCTGGAAGACCGAGGACGAAGCTCGAAAGCAGGTCAAGGTCTACGGCGACTACCGCGAGTTGCTGAAGAACGAGCCGGACATCGAGGCCGTGATTATCGCCCTGCCGCTACACCTGCACGCTCCGGCCGCCGTTGCCGCCATGAAGGCCGGCAAGCACGTGCTGACCGAGAAGCTGATGGGCCATAGCGTCCACGAGTGCAAGGAGATGGCCCGGATATCGAAGGAAACCAAGCTGCATCTGGCCACCGGGCACCAGCGGCATTACAACATCCTCTACAACAACGCCGTCAACATGATTTCCAAGGGGATGCTGGGCGATCTGCACTACATTCGGGCCCAGTGGCACCGGGGCAACATGCCGGGCACCGATAGCTGGCAGCAACCGCTCCCCAAGAAGTCCAAGCCGGGCGATGACCAGGCCGAGGCCCTCGTCAAGAAACTGGCAAGCTGGAAGAAGAAGCTCGAAACAGAGAAGAAGAAAGGAAGCAAATCGGTAGCCGAATGGGAGAAGCGGGTTGCCCAGGTCGAAGCCCAGATTAGCGACGAGATCGTCAAGGCCGAAGCGTTCGGCTATCAGACCAAGCAGTACAAGGACGCCGACGGCAAGGTGATCTACGACCGGCCGGCAATCGAAGAGTTGATTCGCTGGCGGCTTTGGGATCGCACCGGCGCCGGCCTGATGGCCGAATTGGGAAGCCATCAACTCGACGCGGCCAGTATCTTCATCTCGGCGATGCACGGCGGCAAGAAGCAACATCCGCTTAACGTTTCCGCCACCTCCAGCCGGCCCATCTTCCCGCAGGACCGCGACGTGGACGATCACGTCTACTGTCTCTTCGAGTTCCCTGCCCCCGGCTATGACCCCAAGGACCCCATTGCCTCGCGCAAGCGGATCAGCGTGGCTTACGCCTCGATCAACGGCAATGGGTTTGGCGGTTACGGCGAGACGGTCTTCGGCACCGAGGGGACGCTTGTGCTGGAGAAGGAGACGGAAGCCCTGCTGTACAAGACATCGGCCACCGACAGCAAGATAAACGTAGTTGAGAATGAGAAGGACCCGGGCCCCACGATCGAGCTTCTCGATGAAAGCAAGAAACCCGCCGTAGCGATCGCGGAGCGCGATGCGGCGCTCGGGAAGCTGGCCGTCCACGACAGCCCCCGCGGCTACACCGAGCAGTTGGAGCACTGGGCCTGGTGCATCCGCAACCCGGCCCCGGAGAATCTGCCCCACTGCCATCCCAAGGTGGCCTTGGGCGACGCCGTGATCGCGCTGACCAGCAATATCGCCGCCCGAAAGGGGCAGCGGATCGAGTTCAAGAAAGAATGGTTCGATCCGGATAGCGACGAGACACCCGAAAATGTCAAGCCGGACGTCTCCCGCTACGCCTAGTACTCAGTAACACCATGCTTGATGGGTGCCACTGGCGTTTCGCCAGTGCAATTCAAATCGGAGCTTGCTCGTTATTGTTCCAGGAGATCGTTGTGCGTATGTGCGGCCACAAACGGGTGTACGCGGAACGGTTCTATTGACCCTTGCATAGCCAATGATCCAGGGCGAAGCCCGGTTCCCTGGCGGGACCCCCTTGAGTCGCGCATTAGCTATGCAAGAATCAATAGTACCGCCAACGAGCAAGCTCCGGACCGTTCAGCACTGGCGAGACGCCAGTGGCACCCTGCAACCACCCATCAAACAAGATGTGACAGACCACTTGTGCGTCCGGTTTCTTGGGTTCGGCGTGTTAGCCCCGTCGCCTGCGACGGGAAGAATAACGGGAAATTGGTGCTCGTACCGGTCGCAGGCGACCGGGCTAACCAAGTCTTGGGCGACCGGGCTAACCAAGTCTTCCCCAGCCGCACCCGCTTGAAGTTCCAGCCGTTTGCGGGTATTCTGGCCGTTTCGGGGAACCGCGATCACCGGTCGCGGCTTTACATTTGAGCATTCACGCAACGGAGGGAGAATCTCGTGGAAAAGTGGCCTATCGGTGTATTTGCAAGTATCGACGCCGGATTGGGGGTCAAGCTGGAGATCGCTAGTGAGTTGGGCGTTCCCACAATCCATCTTCACGCACCCGCCCAGGAAACCCGAACTCCGGAGAACGCGGAAAAGTTTCTCGCCCGGCTTAAGGAGTTGGGCCTGACGATCACGGTCGTCTTCTGCGGGTTCGAGGGCGAGAGTTACGCCGACATTCCGACCGTCGTGAAGACGATCGGCCTCGTTCCGGCCGAAAGCCGGGCCGCGCGAACGCGGGAGACGAAGGAGATCGCCGATTTCGCCAAGCTGCTGGGCGTCGACACGGTCGCCATGCACCTGGGCTTCGTGCCGCACGACAAGTCCGACCCGCTCTTCGGCGAGGTTGTGACCGTAACGCGGGAAATCTGCGACCACTGCAAAGCCAACGGACAACGCTTCCACCTGGAAACCGGTCAGGAGACGGCCGACGCGCTGCTGCAGTTCATCGAAGCCGTGGATCGCGACAACCTCTTCGTCAACTTCGATCCGGCCAACATCATCCTTTACGGGGTGGGCCAGCCGATCGAGGCGCTCAAGAAGGTCGGAAAGCACGTGCGAAGCGTACACTGCAAGGACGCCAAATGGGCCGCCAAGCCGGGTGAAGAATGGGGCGCCGAGGTGCCGCTGGGCACGGGCGACGTCGGCATGGAAGATTTCATCCGCACGCTGAAAGAAATCGGCTACGAAGGCCCGCTGACCATCGAACGGGAGATTCCCGAGGACCCCGAACGGCAGAAGGCCGAAATCGGACAAGCCGTCGAACTACTCGACGAACTGAAAGCCAAAATCGGCTAAGCAATTCCGTTTAGCCGACCACTATTGACCTGGAGCAAGCCAGTGCCACAACTTTCCATGACGATCCCCCACGAGTTGGACAAGGAACAGGCCGTCGAGCGGTTGAAGGCAGGGTTCGGCCGGATCCGCGAGGACTACAGCGATAAGGTCACGGATCTGGAAGAGACCTGGAACGACAGCACCCTGACGTTCGGTTTCAAGACGTTCGGTTTCAAGATTAAGGGGAGCGTCGCCGTGGAACCGTCGCAGGTAGCACTGGCCGGCGAATTGCCCTTTGCCGCCATGATGTTCAAGGGAGCAATCGAGCAACAGGTCCGCGACCAAATAAACAAGTTGCTGGTGTAGGGTTTCGGCGACGCGACACCTATAAAGCCGCGACCGTTGGTCGCGCGCGGGACAGAAGATACCGGTTTTTCGAAACTTCCGGCGCGACCAACGGTCGCGGCTTTATATGGGAAACGGCGGGTGGATAGTCGGGCGGCCTATTGGGCAACGCGGATTTCGAGAATCCGGCCGTCGCGGCGGAATGTGAGCCCGGCGGGCTTGAGGACGGCCTGCAACAGTTCGTCCACGGTGGCGTCGGCCACGCTGAAGGTAACGCGCTGGTCCAGCGAGATGCCGGCCTGCTCCAACGCCTTGCGGTCGACGCGGACCTCCAACTTCAACTGTCCGGCAAGCTGATTTATCAGCGCTCCGACCGGCCCCTTGGCCTCCCGGACGGTGAACCGCTTCTTGTCCAGTTCCGTCGGTGCCGACTTGGCGGGCTGGCCGCTCGTTTTCGGTCCGTCGCGAAGCCGCTCGTGATCCTCCAGCAATCCTCGGACAAAGACCCTCTTGCCAACCACCTTGATCCGGGCGTTGGGTAACAGGGCGGCAAACTTCTTGGCGACAACTTCCGGCTGCCGTCCGCCAGGGTAATCACGCACCAGCGCCAGGTCGTCGGGGATGGGTATCAGGGTGAGCGTTTTGGCGTCGGCCGATATCTTGAAAGTCAAATTGAATTGGCCCAGCAGTAGCGTGAACCGATCGAGCAGCGCCAGCGGCGGCAGATCGGCGCCGGCCCAAAGGTCGTGCGGGATGCGATCCGCGCCCGATATCTTGATGCCCGACTCGCGGCCCAATTGCTCGATCAACTCGCGTGGCTGGGCAAAATCGTCCCACTCGAGCGGCTTGGCCGAAGCAAACTCTCGCCCAACCGCGCCGGGCAGTTTTCGAACATCCTCCCAACGCAACTCGCCCAACGTGCGCATCCGAGCCGTGTAATCGGCCGGGCCGAAATAGACAATCGGCCCGAAGAGGCAAACGCCAAGATGCGTGTGTTGGGCAAGGCGGCCGAACGCCTCGTTCAGCGGCCGGTTGTCACAAGCCAGTTCCACCTCCTGGCCCGGATCCACGCGACAGTCGATATAGACCGCCACCCGCCGCACCCGGGAAAGATTCTCCAGAGCCTTCCTTAGCGGCGTTCCCGACCATGTAAAACTCAGCGGCTGGTCGAGCTGTTTTCGCAAGCTTGTGCCGGTGAGCCAAACGGTCTTGGCCTGAACCGTTTCACAGTACGCGCCCAGAAGTCCGATTGCCACCACGACCGCGGCGCCGTATCGGGCCGTCCTTTCGGTTGGAAGCATGGGCACGCTCATTGCTTTGGGGTCTTATGTCGATTCACTACGCACCGGTTCGACGAATGCTTACCGTCGAATGGATAGAAGTC
>CAZDHN010000385.1:0-6390 GCA_964505115.1 uncultured Planctomycetaceae bacterium | reverse complement strand
CGGTGGTTGAAGAGCCGGTGGTTGAAGAGCCGGTGGTTGAAGAGCCGGTGGTTGAAGAGCCGGTGGTTGAGTTGAACGAATCGGCATCCGAGCCGGTAGAGGAAGCGGAGCAGGCGGAGGACGACGAACCCGAAAAGAAAAAGGATTGGTACATCCTCAAGGTGCAAAGCAACCGGGAGGATTCCATCAGGGAAGGGCTGCTGCGGAGAGTGGCGATTGCCGGGCTGGATGAATTCTTCGGCGACGTTATCGTCCCCACCGAGAAGGTCACTGAGTTTAAGGGCGGCAAGAAGCGCGTGGTAAAGCGAAAGCTCTATCCGGGTTATCTGGTCGTGCATATGGAGATCAACGACGACACCTGGTTCCTGGTCCGGGAGACACCCGGCATCGGCGACTTCACGGGCGCGGCCGGGCACCCCAGCCCGATGCAACCCCACGAAGTCGCGCGCATCGTTGCCAAGCAGGAAGAGAAGAGTGACGAAGCACCCAAGCTGAAGATCGGTTTTGCCGTCGGTGATCGGGTGAAGATCAACGAGGGGACCTTCGAGAACTTCGAGGGCGAGGTGGACACCATCGATCAGACAAGTGGTCGAGTGACTATTATGATTAACATCTTCGGGCGAAGCACGCCCGTTGAACTGGAATATTGGCAGATTGAATCACTGTAGTACGAGTTATGGCAAAAAAGAAGCAACTGCAAGGTGAAGTGAAGTTTCAGGTTCCTGGTGGACAGGCCACGCCGGCGCCGCCGGTTGGTACGTCGCTGGGGCGCTTTGGAATCAACCTGGGGCAGTTTGTTCAGCAGTTCAACGACCGAACAAAGGATGCCGGCGGCATGCCTATTCCGGTCGTGGTTCGGGTGTACGGCGACCGCTCTTTCGATTTCGTTACCAAAAGCCCTCCGGCCGCCGCTTTGTTGAAGCAAGCGGCCGGCATTGCCAAGGGCTCGGGTGTACCCAATCGCGAGAAGGTCGGTTCGGTCACCTCGGAGCAGATCGAACAAATCGTCAAGATGAAGGCGGCGGACCTCAACGCGCGCAACGTCGATCACGCCCGCCACATGATCGAAGGAACAGCCCGTAGCATGGGGCTGGAAGTGGAGGACTGAGTCCGGGAAGTCCGGCGCGGCGACGCCGTTGGGCATTGTGGCCCGGCGATGAGAACGTGGCCCGGCGATGAAAACAGCGCCGCTTGGATATACCGTTGGACCTGAACTCCTAAACTAAATAATACCGAAAGCTGATAGTCGACAATGGCCAAACAATCCAAGCGCATGAAGGCTCTGGGCGAGAAGGTGACGGACGCCACCGCAATGCCTCTGGCCGAAGCCGTAGCGCTTCTGAAGACGTTCGACAACACGAAATTCGATCAATCGGTCGAGATCCATATGCGGCTGGGGATCGATCCCAAACAGGCCGACCAGTTGGTGCGCGGTTCGATCGTCTTGCCCAACGGTATCGGCCGAACACTGAAGGTAATCGTCTTTGCCAAAGGCGACAAAGTCGACGAAGCAACCGAGGCCGGCGCCGACGAGGTCGGTGGCAAGGAAATGGCCGACCGGATCCAGCAGGGCTGGACCGACTTCGATGTCTGCATCGCCACGCCCGACATGATGGGAGTCGTCGGACCGTTGGGTCGGGTGCTCGGTCCCCGCGGACTGATGCCTTCGCCCCGCGCCGGCACGGTTACACCCGACGTGGGCAAGATAGTCAAGGAGTACAAGGCGGGCAAGGTCGAATTTCGCAACGATTCCGGCAGCAACGTACACGCGGTGGTCGGCAAACTGAGTTTCGACGAGCCCAAGTTGATCGAGAACGTCCAGGCTTTCATCGATTTCGTGATCAACATGAAACCCAACGCCGTTCGGGGGCAGTACCTCAAGGGGATTGCCATTTGCGCCACGATGAGCCCCAGCGTGCGAGTTGCCGCCTAGGGGACAACAGCGCGAGCGAATTACAACCAACACAAACAGGCATTGTGCCAAGCAACAATTCAGACACGGTCAAATGAGTAAGTACGTTAAGAATCTGGTTACCGAGCACCTGCGGGAGCGACTAAACAACGTCGACGACGCACTGCTGGTGAACGTGGTGGGCTTGGAGGCCAATGCCAATAATCGATTGCGGACGGAACTAGCAGCGAAGGATATCCATCTGCTAGTGGTCAAAAACAGCCTGGCTGCCCGGGCCACGGCGGGCACGCCACTGGAATCGATGTTCGCGGGGCTGGACGGCTGCGCGGCCATCTGTTGGGGTGGTGAAGACATCGTCAGCCTGGCGAAGGAAGTTACCGGGCTGGCCAAGGACGGGCAATATGCCGCGCTGGAAGCTCGCGGCGGCGTGATGGACGGCGATAACCTGACGGCCGCCCAGGTCGCCGAGGTTAGCACATGGCCCACCCGAACGGAACAGTTGAGCCTGCTGGTGGGGCAAATACTGGGTCCTGGTGCCACTTTGGCGGCTCAATTGATCGGGCCGGGTGGTGCGTTGGCCAGCCAAATCGCCCAGAAGGCCGAGGAAGATGGGAGGCTGATATAAAGCCGCGACCGGTGGTCGCGCTTGAAGTTTCGTATGAACCGTGTGCCTTTTGCCTCGTGCGCGACCACCGGTCGCGGCTTTATAGGTCTCGCGCGGCCGAGGCCAAACGAAACGATACCGAAAAGATCGTTAGGCTTTTGACACTATTCGTGGCACTGGCACGAAGCTCAAGGCGTGTGCCGTAAACGGGCACGCTTCCGAAGTCCCGTTCCTGAGCGTTTCAGAAGCCGGACAGAAACAGGTGGTGATTACCGTGGGGCGAGAGTAGCAGGAGGTATCGCCGTCCACCGAAACTGATACTGAACAAATGACAACACGAAAGCACGTCGACCGTGCTGCGGAACCAGCGATTTTGAGAGTAGAAAACCAGCCGACGACAATGATTCCGTACTGAACCAAGGGAAATCTGGAAGATGAGAGAACTGACTCTAGTATGTGCCGCAGCGCTGTTGGGGATTTGCAGTGGACACGCCCAGGTGTTATTCGCCGGGCAGGAGAACGACTCAAGAGGGCTTGTTGCTTACTGGAAATTGCAAGGCGATTGCAAGGACCATTCGGGCAACGGCAAGCACGGCGTCAATCGCGGGGTGAACCTCGACACCGGAGAGTTCAACGGCAAAGATGCCTATATCGAAGTGCCCAATAGCGATTCGCTCAACCTGGGCACGGGCGACTTCTCGATCTCCGCCTGGGTCTACACCGAGAAAGACCTGGATGATGTGATCGGCGACGTCCTGAGCAAGTATGATCCGGCAAAGAGAAAAGGCTTTACCTTCAACATCAAGGCCAGCTCGGGCGGTTACCAGTCCCAGGGGAGCGACAAGCACGTCTACTTCGGAATCGACAACGGCAACGTGAGTGATTGGGAGGACTGCGGCAGACCAAACGCAACCAGCAATTACGTCAGCAACTCGTTGACCGTCTTTCGCGGCAAGCTGTACGCCGCGACAACGGATGCAAAGAAGCAAGAAGACTGGTGCCGCGTCTACTGTTACGAAGGCGGCCAGAAGTGGACCGATTGCGGAAGGGTTGGCGACCGCAAGACAACCGGCGTCATGTCGCTGATCGTCCATGACGGAAAGCTGTATGCGGCAACATGCACCTATGACTGGACCCGCGTCGTGAAAGGCGATTACGATCCCGGCCGTGTCTATTGCTACGAAGGCGGCAAACAATGGAAAGACTGCGGGCAGCCGAGCGACAATCGCAGGTTGATCTGCATGGCGTCATTCAAGGGCAAGCTCTATGTCGGAGGAGGCAATGAGACCAGGGGCGTGTTTGTCTATCAGGGCGGAAAACAATGGCAAGCTTCCAAGATATTCCCGGCAAAAGGACCAGGAGCAGCTTTTCCGCACTCGATGGGCATGCACGACGGCAAACTCTACGTCGGCTTTCCTGCCTTCGTTCACTCCTTTGATGGGAAGAAGTGGGAATACGTCGGGATTCCGGTCGAGGGCTGCACCCAGGTGCATTCCTTGGAACCGTATCAAGGGAGACTCTACGCCGGGACCTGGCGCAAAGGCGAGGTGGGCATGTACCAAGACGGTGAACAGTGGAAGTATTGCGGCCGCCTCGGAAAAGACAGCACCGAGATCAACGCGCTGACGGTCTACAACGGCAAGCTCTACGGCGGCTCCATCCCCAGGGCGGAGATCACCCGATATGAAGGCGGCACGCAGTGGACCGTGATGAAGACCTTCCTCTCGCCCCAAGGTTGGGAACCGGTAGCCGTCGGTGCTGGTGGTCCCGACTACCGGAAGGGGGTCAACGATTGGACCCGGGTAACCAGCCTGACCGTTTACAACGGCCGGCTGTTCGCCAGTATCGGTAGTTGCACGAGTTCCATCCTGGATGCCCCGGCCGATGTTCGCGGCAAGGTCTTTTCCATGGAAGCAGGCAAATGTGTTTCCTACGACGACGACCTTGGCTCGGGGTGGAAGCATATCGCGGCAATCAGGGAAAAGGGTCAATTGAAGCTTTACGTCAATGGCAAACTCGCCGCTACATCCTCGCCTTTCAACCCGGAGGACTACGACATCTCGAATAACCAGCCGCTCACAATCGGCTTTGGGGAAATGGATTACTTCTCGGGCAAGATCAAGGAAGTGCGGCTGTATAACAGAGGATTGAACGAGAGCGAGGTGAAATCACTCCAACAGAAGCACCTCATGCGTCCTTCCCGCGCAAGCAGAGGGTCCTAGGGCAAGTTTTCTCGGGAAGGTCCCGAGAACCCTGAAAACCCGTGAACAGTTACAGGCTTTTGACGATCTTTGAGGTTAGTAGCATAAAGCGAAGCCCGGGAACGGCCTCCCGGATTGGACTACGACGATCTAACGGTAAGTAGCGTGGCGAGCCGGTTTTTGGAGTGCGGGCCGCCACGCCCCACAAGACGAGAAAGGATGAATAGCCCGATGGCTACAGCAGATGCAGAAACCCGCGAGTTTTCCTCGGCGACAAAGGAGCTCGGCGACAAGATCTCCGTTTTGACGCTCAAGGACGCAAAGGAATTGAGCGACTACCTGGAGGAGGAGCATGGAATCAAGGCAGCCTCCGGAGGCGCCGTGATGATGGCTCCCGGCCCGGGTGTTGGACCAGATGCCGCCCCCGAGGAGCAGACCGAATTCGACGTCGTGTTGGAGAGTTTCGGCGACAAGAAGATCGGCGTGATCAAGGTTGTACGTGCCGCCACGAGTCTGGGGCTGAAGGAAGCCAAGGATCTGGTCGAGGGCATCCCAGCCAAGGTCAAGGAAGGCATCGGCAAAGAAGACGCCGAGAAGCTGAAGACCGAGTTGGAAGAGGCCGGCGCTACGGTATCGATCAAGTAGCGTGTGTCGGAAAACAAACCGCTTTTCCCCCAACCGCGCCCTCGCCGAGGGAGCCCGGTATCCCGTGTGGGTAAAAGTTGCTTAACCCTGGTGAACCCCCCAAGCTCTGACGAGTTACGGCCGCGCTTAGCGCTGCGCGCCTGCTTTCGTTTAAGAGCCGTGGGGGCTTTGGTATTCAGTCGATCCGCTCAGGAGGACGATTCTCCATGGCTATCACAGCTCAACGACGCCTTCACCCCAAAGAAGTCCGTCGCTTTGGCAGCCTTCGAACCCCGCACGTTATCCCAGATCTGACCGAAATTCAGACTCTCAGCTACTCCAATTTCCTACAGTACGGCGTACCCTGGCAAAAACGCAAGGACCAGGGGATCGAGTCCGTATTGCGGGAAATCTTTCCCATCGAGAGTTACGACAAGTCGCTGCGCTTGGAGTATGTCCGCTACGAACTGGGTAAACCCCGATACGAGCCCGACGAATGCCGCCAATTGCGGCTCACCTATGGACGCCCCTTCAAGGTCTGGCTGCGGCTGACCAAGGAAGAGCCGGTCGAGGAGGAAGTCTATCTGGGTGACATTCCCATCATGATCGGCGGCGGTGAGTTCATCATTAACGGTGCCGAACGAGTCGTGGTTAGCCAGTTGCACCGTAGTCCGGGTGTCGATTTCGTCTCCACCCAGGAAGCCGGCGAACGCTGGCTGCATAGCTGCCGCATCATCCCCGAGCGAGGTAGCTGGATCGAACTGAACGTTACCCGAAAAGAAAGCCTCCTGGTCCGTATCGATCAGAGCGGAAAGTTCTCCGCGATGACGCTTTTGCGGGCGATGGATCCGAAGTTCAGCGAAGACGCCGCCCTGCTCCGCACATTCTTTGAAACCTCGAAAGAATCGATCGTCGACGGCCGTAGCGTCAGCAAGATAGAAGGCAAATCGGCCGTTGGCGACATCGTCTATCCGGTCGGTAGCGAACGCTGCGGAGAGATCATCGTCGAATGCGGCCAGAAGATCACTAAAAACGCGGCCGAGACGATC
>CAZDHN010000384.1:0-6400 GCA_964505115.1 uncultured Planctomycetaceae bacterium | reverse complement strand
GTGACCGTATCGATGATCTCCCACATGCCGCCCTGATCCGCGAAATCGTCCGGGTGCAGTTGCTGGTTCATCGGAACCGTGGTCAATGCCGTCTGGCCGTCGTAAATCGTATACGGTGCGTTAATCGCGCGGTTTGCGTGGTCGTACCAAGTAGCCGCCACTTGATAAGTGCCGGGCGTTACCGTGAATGTCCAGCTTGCCATGTCCGCGCCGTTGCCGCTCTGGCTGGCGTGGAGATCGCCCTCGTACCCGATCGGGTCCTGGTAATACTCCCAGGAGCCAATCGTCTCGAAGCCGGGATCACTGTCCTGGTCGTCGTCGAGGATCTGAACCAGCGAGGCTTCGTTGTCGGTGATGTTCACGGCCAGATCGGAAACGGCGATCCCGTCGTATTCGCCATCCGCGCTGGAAACAGTATGGGCGACCGTTCCCGTGTGAGGAGAACCCTCGGCAAGCGAGTCGTCGACCGCCCCTATCGTGACCGTCTGGGGAGTGTCCCAGTTGTTCATGGTGAAGGTCAAGGGAGCAGACGGCGATATCAGGGCCACTTGATTGTCCGGCGTGACGCTGATGACAACGTCGGCCGTCGGCTGCGTGGCAAGCACCACTTCGTGGCTATCGGTGGCGCCGCCCTCGCTCACGTCCGTCGATCCGCCCGACTCGGTGATTACAACAGCGGGCGGCGGTGGCCCCACGCTTTCGATCCGCACGGCATCGGCGACTACCCAAGAGGAGTCGGCGTTGCCGGAAAGCTCGACCAGCAGCGTATTGCCGGCCACCGTGACCGTATCGATGATCTCCCACATGCCGCCCTGATCCGCGAAATCGTCCGGGTGCAGTTGCTGGTTCATCGGAACCGTGGTCAATGCCGTCTGGCCGTCGTAAATCGTATACGGTGCGTTAATCGCGCGGTTTGCGTGGTCGTACCAAGTAGCCGCCACTTGATAAGTGCCTGGCGTTACCGTGAATGTCCAGCTTGCCACGTCCGCGCCGTTGCCGCTTTGGCTGGCATGGAGATCGCCCTCGTACCCGATCGGGTCCTGGTAATACTCCCAGGAGCCGGTCTCGCTAAAGCCAGGATCATTGTCGTCGACGATCCGGGCCATGCTGCCCAGCGGCATAAGCGCGAAGTCGGTATTGGAGTAAGACGAATCGCCCACCAGATTGTAGGCACGCACCCGGTAATAGTACGTCGTGCCCGGCGAGAGGCCCGTGTTCTGATACGTTGTCACTCCGGCGCCCATCGTGGCGATATGAGCCCACGAGCCATTGGCGCCGGCCTTCCGCTCGATCTTGAAGCCTTGCTCGTCGTTCGAGTTATCCGACCAGGAAAGATCGATCTGGCTGGCGGAGGCCGCGACCGCGGCCAGGTTCGAGGGAGCCGCCGGCGGCATGTTTTGAACCACGGCCGATTGGATACGCACGGCGTCGGCGACGACCCAGGAGGAGTCGGCGTTGTCGGAAAGCTCGACCACCAGCGTATTGCCGGCCACTGTGACCGTATCGATGATCTCCCACATGCCGCCCTGATCCGCGAAATCGTCCGGGTGCAGTTGCTGGTTCATCGGAACCGTGGTCAATGCCGTCTGGCCGTCGTAAATCGTATACGGTGCGTTAATCGCGCGGTTTGCGTGGTCGTACCAAGTAGCCGCCACTTGATAAGTGCCGGGCGTTACCGTGAATGTCCAGCTTGCCATGTCCGCGCCGTTGCCGCTCTGGCTGGCGTGGAGATCGCCCTCGTACCCGATCGGGTCCTGGTAATACTCCCAGGAGCCAATCGTCTCGAAGCCGGGATCGGCGTCGTCGACGATGATCGTGACGGCGTCTTCCTCCACAACAGTGCCGGTAATCGTGAAGTTGAAGGGGTTTTCGTCGGCGTTGTTGTTGGAGAAGCGTATTTGGCCGCTCTTGGTGCCCAAGACGGCCGTATCGAGGCGGACGGTAAACGTATCCGATTCCCCGGCGGCCAAACTGCCGGATAGCCCTTCGGTGAGCGTGTAGCCGGTCGGCACATTGACGCTGCCGAGCGTGAGCGTCACCGTCCCAACGTTCCGCACCGTGTAGGTTTGCCTGGGTCCCGGCTGGCCTTGCACGGCAGTGCCGAAATCGGTGCCTTCGGCGGCGCTGGGCGTCGTGTCGCCGTCGAGCACGCCGACAACTTCAATCTCCAGTCCCGGCAGCGCGCGCTCGATTCGCACCGCGTCGGCATTCACCCAAGAGGAGTCGGCGTCGTCGGAAAGCTCGACCACCAGCGTATCGCCCGCAATGGTAACCGTATCGATGACCTCCCACATGCCACCCGCGTCCGAGAAATCGTCCGGGGCCAATTGCTGGTTCATCGGAACCGTGGTGAGCAGTGTCCCGTCATCGTAGATCGTATACGGCGCGTTGGGCGCGCGGTTCGAGTGGCCGTACCAAGTGGCCGCCACCTGATAAGTACCCGGTTCAACCGCAAATGTCCAGCGTGCCAGGTCCGCGCCGTTGCCGCTTTGGCTGGCATGGAGATCTCCCTCGTACCCGATCGGGTCCTGGTAATACTCCCAGGAGCCAATCGTCTCGAAACCCGGATCGTCGTCGTCGATTGTCTGCACCGGCCCGCGGTAGACGTTGCCGATGTTGACATTCCGTTCGACTTCGCCCGCCGCCAGATCGACAACTTGCGGCGCAAACGTTTGCACCCAGTCGATCTGCGCGCTTTCGGCAACCACGTAGCTGCCCGGGGCCAGGCCCTGGAATGAATACGCGCCGTCGCCATCCGTGACGGTTGAAGGTTCGCGGCCGTCGAGTTGTCCGTTCTGATTGAGATCGAGGAATATCATCCAGTTTCTCAGGCCCGGCTCGCCCGCGTCCCATTGGCCGTTTCCATCCAGGTCGTTCCACTTCGAGCCGCTGATTTCACCCGACGCCACGATCTCGAATTGGTAGTCCTCCACTTCGCCGTCGTCGGCCGGTCCCTGGGGTGTCAGGCCGCCGGCCGAACTCAGCCGGAACCGTGCGTAGGTTTGGCCCGGCTGAACTCCGGCCGCCAACGTCAGGTTGAACCGGTTCAGGCCGTTGGCAACCGCTTGACTCTTAATGAAGTGCTCGCCCGCCGGCGTCTCGAAGTTGCCGTCCCGGTCGGTGTCGATCCAGGCGTCGAGGAACCCGCCGATGCCGCTTGGGTCGGTTACGGTCACGTCGAAAGTAGCCACGTTGCCGGTAAGCAGCATGCGGCTGAGCACCACGCCGTCCTCGTCGGCCAGATTGGCTGCGTCGTCGCCCGTGGCCGTGGCGTTCGGCAGGCCGTCGATCTCGCCGTCGATTAACACGCCCAAATGGAAATTCGGCACAACGACGTGCCGGGCGCCGTTGCCGGCCAGCAGCGTTGAATAGCTGGCATCCGGCGCGTCGCCGAAATCGAGTTCGCGAACCTCCAGCGTAGCCATGTCGACGCCGGTCAGGCCCAGCGTGTCTTGCACGGTCAGCGCGACAGCGTGGCTGCCGGGACCAAGCGCGGCGACCTGGGCGGCGGTCAGCCACGGTGTTGCGCCGCCGAGCGTGTAAGTGCCGGACGCGATGTCCCAACTGTAACTGACGATGCTATCGCCAAAGGCGGCGTCGGGTTCCGACGAGCCGCCGCCGTCAAGCGACAGGCCCTGGCCGATGTCGACCAAATACGGTCCCCCGGCGTCGGACAGCGGAGCCCGGTTGCCCTGGTTGACGTCGATGACCAGGGTCTCCGTGTCGGTCTTGGCCGGCAAGTTGTCGTCGGTTACGCGCAGGGACACGGTATAGCTGCCGAACAAGGGGTAAGCGTGTGTTGCAGTAGCACTGCCGCTGCTGAAGTCATACGTCCCATCGCCATCGAAATCCCACTCGTAAAGCGAGATGTTCCGGTCGGGCCGGTCGTGATGGGAACCGCTTGCGTCGAAGCTGATCGCTTCGTTGCAGGCCGCCGGGTTGGGATTGGCCGCCAGTGCCGCTATCGGCTGGTTCTCATAGATGGTCAGCGTGGTCGTGTCGTCATTGGTCAGCCCGAACGTATCGGTAACCATCAAAACGATGTTGTGGCTGCCGGGGCCAATCGCGTCGACCTGAGCGGCGGTCAGCCACGGTGTTGCACCGCCGAGCGTGTAAGTGCCGGACGCAATGTCCCAACTGTAACTGACGATGCTATCGCCGTAGCCCGCGTCCGGATCGGACGAGCCGCCGCCGTCCAGCGTGACTCCTTCGCCCAGGTTCGTATCGTAGAGTCCCCCCGCGTCGGCCGCCGGAGCCCGATTGCCCTGGTTGACATCCACGATCAGGGTATCCGTGTCGGTCTTGGCCGGCGCGTTATCGTCGGTCACCGTTAGCGTGGTCGTGTAACTTCCGAACCGGCCGTAGGCGTGCGTGGTCTGTCCGTCAAACAGACCGTCCGGCGCGCTGGCGGCCGTCTCCGCATAGCTCGTGCCGTCGTCGAAATCCCACTCGTACTGGACGATGCTCCGGTCGGGCCGGTCGTGAGAAGAACCGCTTGCGTCGAAGCTAATGTCCTGGTCGCAGGCCGCCGGGTTGGGATTGGCCGCCAGTGCCGCTATCGGCTGGTTGTCGTGGATGGTCAGCGTGGTCGTGTCGCTGGCGGTCAGACCGAAGGTGTCTTCCACCGTCAGCACCACGTCGCAATCGCCGCTGCCGAGTGCGTCGACTTGAGCGGCGGTCAGCCACGGTGTTGCACCGCCGAGTGTGTAAGTGCCGGACGCAATGTCCCAACTGTAACTGACAATGCTATCGCCGTAGCCCGCGTCCGGATCGGACGAGCCGCCGCCGTCCAGCGTGACTCCTTCGCCCAGGTTCGTATCGTAGAGTCCCCCGGCGTCGGCCACCGGAGCCCGATTGCCCTGGTTGATATCTATAACCAGCGTTGCCGTGTCGGTCTTGGCCGGCGTGTTGTCGTCCGTCACCCGCAGGGTCACCGTGTAACTGCCGAACTGCGTGTAGAAGTGCGTTGTCGTGGCACTGCCGCTGCTGAAGTCATATGTGCCGTCGCCGTCGAAGTCCCACTCGTACTGGACGATGCTCCGATCAGGCCGGTCGTGAGAGGAGCCGCTTGCGTCGAAGCTGATGTCCTGGTCGCATTCCGCCGGGTTGGGATTGGCCGCCAAATCAGCCACCGGCCGGTCCTCGTAGATGGTCAGCGTACTCGTGTCGCTATCGGTCAGCCCGAAGCTGTCGGTCACGCGCAATGAAATCGTATTGGCCACGCCCGGCCGCGGCAGGCCGGCAAGATTCGCCCAGGGCACGGTCAAGGTGGAACTGCTCGTGTCGTACTCGAACAGGCCGTCGCCGTCGATATCCCATTCGTAGCGGCCGATACTGTCGCCATGGACGGCGTCGGGATCGGACGAGCCGCCGCCGTCAAGCAGCAGGTCCTCGCCGGTGCCGATTAGATACGCCGCCCCCGCGTCGGCCAGCGGGACCCGGTTGCCCTGGTTGACATCCACGACCAGCGTGGCCGTGTCGGTCTTGCCCGGCGTGTTATTGTCGGTCACCCGCAGGCCCACGGTATAACTGCCGAACGTCGGGTAACCGTGCGTTGTCGTGGCACTGCCGCTGCTGGAGTCATACGTTCCATCCCCGTCGAAATCCCACTCGTAGAGCACGATGTTCCGGTCAGGCCGGTCGTGAGAAGAGCCGCTTGCGTCGAAGCTGATCGCCTGGTCGCAGGCCGCCGGGTTGGGGATGGCGGTCAGGTCGGCCACGGGCCGGTTCTCGTAGACGGCCAGCGTGGTCGTGTCGCTGTTGGTCAGTCCGAAGGTGTCTTCCACGGTAAGCACGACGTTGTGGCTACCGACGCCAAGCGCGGCGACTTGGGCGGCGGCCAGCGACGGCGTCTCGCCGAAAAGCACGCAGGTCCCGCCCGCAATATCCCACTGGTAAGAAACGATAACGTCGCCGCTGGCCGTGTCCGGATCGGACGAACCGCTGCCGTCAAGCAGGAACCCTTCGCCCAAGTTCCCGTTGTAGGGTCCTCCGGCGTTGGCCGACGGAGAAGCGTTCGTCTCGAAAACCGCGATCCAGAAGGTCTCGGTGTCGCTTAGTGACGGCCAGCCGTTGTCGGTCACGCGGACGGTCGTCTCGTATGTGCTGGGCCCCTGCGCTTCGGTCGGCGTCCAGGAGAAGATACCGGTGGTCGGGTCGATCGACGCGCCGCTCGGCGCGCCGGGGTCGAGGCTGAACGCCAGCGTTTGCGGCGGGCTGCCCGAATCGGTGGCCGTAACCGTGAACTGGAGTTGAACGCCTTCGTTGGTCGTTCGATCCCCGATCAGTGTCAAGGAGGGCGGTAGATTGTTCCCGTCAGCAAGCGTCACGCCGAAACAGCGGGCCGATACATCCAGATCGTCGGCGCAGCCCGTGTCGTTTGTCCAGGCAACGGCCAGAT
>CAZDHN010000383.1:0-6417 GCA_964505115.1 uncultured Planctomycetaceae bacterium | reverse complement strand
CCCCAGTTTACCCAGTCGCCTAACTTTTCATCAGCCCACCCCCGGCCCCTCTCCCTTTGGGAGAGGGGAGATTCGATCCGCGCTCTGCAAATTCAGGCGTCTCCGTGCCTTTGTGGCTCCGTGAGACACTCTTCGCGGATCGGGCAGGGAGAGGAACCAGAACTGGCAGGCGATCTCTCGCTCGTTCCTGATTCCCCCCACTCCACACTTGCCTCGATGCGATCTAGCGTGCCGGGCCCGGCATGGGGGCGACCGGCGGAAGCGGTTGAATTCGCGGCACGGGAGGCCCGTCGGCCGATTGCCGGATCATGCTGGAAGGCAGCGACAGGGCCGGTCCGGTCGAGTGCTCGAGCCTGGGATCCGGCAAAGGTGCCGCCGGTGGGCGGCTTGCGGCAGGCGGATTCTCGAACGCGCCGGCCGGGAAATCCGACGGAGACTTATGCGTAGGCCGGAGTTTCGGCAAGGGCGGAAGCTTTCGCAGCTTGGGTGATCCCGGCTCGCCCGGTTGAAAGCGTAGCGGCGGCTGCGAAATCGAACCGTTCCGCGCCGGTTGGACGGGTGGCCGATCGGCATGGATCGGATTGGGCCTTTGCATCCTCGGCGCCGGCGGCGTGGAGGCGTTACGGCGTCCAGGCTGGTCATCTGACATCGATGGAGCGGCTATCGACGGAGCGACCGGCCGTTCGGCAGGTCCCTCGAGACGTTGGAGCCAGGACCGGGCTTCTTTGAACGACGGGTTTATGCGCAGCGCGGAGGCAAAACGGGCCGTGGCGGCCCGGCGGTCGCCCTTCTTCTGCAGCAGGTAGCCCAGATTGTAATGTGCGGTAGCCTCGCCGTGGACCGCCTTGAAATGCGTGAAGGCCGCGTCGGGTTGGCCGCCATCGACCAACATGGTCGCCAGATTGTTTCGATAGAGGGCCCGTTTCGGTTGCAGCCGGACTGCCCGATTCAAGGCGGAGATCGCATCGTCGAGCTTCCCTCGCCGGGCGTGGCAGAGGCCCAGGTCGTTCAGCGGCGCCGCCTCGCGTGGATGAGCACTGATTGCCTTCTCGTAGAACTCGACCGCTTCATCCGTTCGTCCAACCCGATCGAGCAAATGGGCGTAACCCAACATGGCCTTCAGGTCATTACGATCTTCCTTCAGCGCCTTCTTGTACTGAGTCTCGGCTTCGCCCACGCGGCCCGTTTGCTCGTGTAGCCTAGCCATGGCCACGTACAGTTCGGCGCTCGGTTGCGCGGTACTGAAAACGGAAGTCGGGTCGTTGGCTCTATCGGGTCGGTCCTTGGACGTAAAAGCCCCGGTTACCTTCTTCCAGCCACCCTTGATACCCGACGAGATCGACTTGGTTATAGACGAGTCTCTCGACTTCGTGGCCTTTTTGACCACCGGTCTGATTGATTGCGACTGGCCGTGGCTTGTTCGTTGCACGGCAGGTGAGACTACGGTGTCGTCTGGTCTAGCTTCGTTTTCCCAGACACAGATAGCCACTGCCATCGCTACTGCCAGTAAAGTAGTCGATGCCTTTTCCAACTGGTCGCTCCGTGTATTCGACGTGCTTGGGGAGATAACCCGCCGCAGCCGGTATCCCGCCTTCTGGCGGGATTATACTCAACGCGGTCACAAACTGAGGTTCCGCCCTACTATGTAATGACGTCAAAAGCGCAGTTCATGGCCGTGCGTGGAATACATTCTGCCCCAAACTCCCGGGAAGGATGTCCTTCTAGTGATCGACCCGCACACCCGAACTCCTGTAATCGAACTGGGGAGTTAGGGGGAATTTGCGGACATTGACGATCGTATCGGCCGTTGGCGTAGTTAGAGTGGGGGTGTGGGCAGGCTGGGAGGGCGCTGCGATTATCGTACGTGCGTTTCGCTCAAGCGCGGCAGAACGCGAGTCACCAACACGAGATACGGGGCATCTGGCGCTGCCTGGGGTGTTGCTCTATTGATTGATATCGCCTGACTCCGAGGAGGATTCCTGCAGGCGTGGCGCAGGCGCGGAACTTTGGAACTTGCGATTGATATCGTCGATCTGTCCGGCGGGCCAACCGGGGGGTCCAATGTTGGTTTGTAGCACGGCGGGCAGCGCGCCGGTGGGCATGAGCTTGATTGCCAAGTGCTGAACGGCGTCAATACGTTTTGCGGTTTCTTCGGCCGTTGGCGCGTTGTGGACGTAGATGGTCCGATGATGGACCGGGCCCTCCAGGAGGATCCAGCGGATTTTGATCTCGCCGGCCTCGGTTAGTGCGCTGCCATTCTCGCGGAAATGGTACTTGCCGAGTGTGTTTTGGCGTCTCCATCCGTTATTGACCATCACCACGAAGGGGGCACGGATCGCCGCGCGGTCGGCGTAGAGGTACGGGTGCGGCCAGGCGTTATTCCGCTTGGCTTCGAGGAAAAACTTGTGGTAAAACCGCTTTATGCCCGACATCGGAGAGGCCTGCACTATCTCGGACGCTTCGACGGTTTCGTATCTTTCATAGCCCTCGTCAGACTCGGCGACGAGCCTATCGTTGACGCGCCTATCTTTATCGACAAACGGAGACGATTGCGAGGGCGCGACCGGCTGGGTCGTCATCCATCTTGATGGCGACATTTGCTGTGCCCGAGCGGACGAAAGGCAGGTAAGGCAGATTGCCGCTGTCAAACCGGCGAATAAGAGTCGTACCGTCATGCGTAAGTCCCTCCTTGGACTGATCTTGCGAAGTATTGGCGCAACCGAAGTATTGGCGCAGTGGCCAAGGGCGCCCTATAATCCTTATCGGCATTACAGAGTGAGGGGTTGTGACAAGAAAGCGTCGGTAAGCCACAAATTTTCCGGTTCGTGCGAGAACCGGCGGATCTCTTACCCACCACCCATCATGGGGAACATCTTGTTTATCATGGTGATGGCGGCCGGTCCGACGAGGACGACGAAGATGCCGGGAAAGATAAACAGGACAAGTGGGAAGATCAGCTTGACGGCCGTTTTGGCGGCCTTTTCCTCGGCCAGTTGGCGTCGTCGGATCCGCATCGAGTCGCTTTGCACGCGTAGGGCCAATGCGATACTCGACCCGAACTTATCGGCCTGAATTAGTACGCCGGCCAGGCTTCGTATGTCGGATACACCTGTTCTCACCCCTAATTCGTGCAGCACTTCGGCTCGGGGTCGGCCCATTTGCAGTTGGAAGTTTGCCAAGCCGAATTCCTCGGCGATTATCCGATGGGTGCCCCGCATCTCTTCCGACACTTTTCGCATTGCCTGATCCAGCCCCAGGCCGGCCTCGACGCAGACAACCAACAGGTCCAAGGCGTCGGGGAGTCCGAGGAAGATGGCCTCCCTTCTTTTTCGGGAGAGGAACCAGAGCAAAATTTCGGGCAGATAGAACATTCCGCCGGCAGTTGCGACGGCCGTAACGAGTGATCTTTGGGTAATGCCACCCAGCGTCAATATGGTTCCACCGCCGATGAAGAGGCCGATCATCAGCCCGATGAACTTCAATCCCAGGAAGACGCTTCCAGCCGCTTCGCTTCTGAACCCGGCCGTCGACAGGCGGATTTTCAGCTTGCTGATTTCCAGTTCCGATTTTTGTCCGAGCGGTCTGGCCAGGGCGGGCGTGGCCCTTTCGAGCATCTTAGTGACGGCGTCGGTCTTTTTCAGGGCCGACCGGTCCTCTTCGGAACGGCGGCCTCGCGGATTCTTCAGTTCGTCGAGCCGTTCGACCGCTCGAGGCTTCCCGGCGGCGACCAGTTCCATCGCCCACCAGGCGAGCGCCGCGAACATGCCGAAAATGGCGAACGGGACGATGGTTTCGAAGCTAATGAGTTGGGCGAAGATCACGGCTTGTTCACACCTTGATATTGACGATTTTGCGGATTACCAAGGCCCCCAGAACTTGCAGGAAGACCGCCCCGGCGAGCATCTTCTTTCCGAGTGGGTCGGTAAACAAGACCTCGACGTAGGTGGGATTCATTTGGTAAACGACCAACAGCAGGACGACGGGCAGTGCCAGCAGCACGATACCCGACAGGCGTCCTTCGCCGGTCAGTGCCTGGACCTGTCCCCAGATTTGGAACCTCTCGCGGATAAGCCCACCGATCTTATCGAGAATTTCCGCCAGATCGCCACCCGTTTGACGCTGAAGCACAACGGCGGTGGCGAAGAATTTCAAGTCGAGGTTTGGAATTCGCTCGGTGAGTGCCTCTAGTGAATCTTCCAGGGGGATACCCAGGTTCTGCTCTTCGAAGACGCGGCCGAACTCCCCGCCGATGGGTGGCGCCATTTCGCCGGCGACCGAGTTCAGCCCGAAGGCCAGGCTTTGTCCGGCCCGCAGTGCTCGGGCGAGCATTTCCAAAGCGTCGGGTAGTTGCGAGCCAAAGGCTTTCAGGCGCCTTTTCTTGCGCATCAGGAGCCACAGCAGGGGCAGCGTTCCCATGAACAGGCCGACCAAAGGCAGCAGGGCGAAGTGAATTCCCACGGTCGCGCCCATGCCGGATCCGGCAATGGCCATGATTACGCAAATCAGCACGAACCGGGAGACCGTCAGCGTGGTGTTGGCCTGCTTGAAAAGCAGGTTGATATTGCCGAAGCGGCCCAGCAGGTCTTCGAAGAAGCCTGGTACGTTGTCCAATGGCTGCGCCAGCACGCTCCCGCCTTTAAGCAGAGCTTGCTTTGCCGCCTCGGGTGAACTGACGCCGGTTAGCAGGTCGAGCCGATCCTCGACTTTCGAGCCCGACTTCTCCCGCATCATCATGGCCGCCGCGCCCACGGCCGCTGCCACGCATACAAATGCGGCGATTGCAATTACTAGAGAGCTCATGGACCGATTAATCCTCCAGCATGACTCGTTCGCGGAACGCACTGGACGGCAATCGCACACCGGCCGACTCCAGCCGCGACATGAATGCCGGCCGAATGCCCGTCGCGATGAACTGACCGTACGCGCGACCGTTCTCGTCGAGTCCCTGTCTGTCGTAACGATATATATCCTGCATCACCAGGGTGTCCTGCTCCATGCCCGTTATTTCGGAGATGCAGGTGACTTTGCGCGGCCCGCCTTGCAGCCGGCTGGCCTGAATAATCAGGTCGACGGCGCTGGCGATTTGTGTGCGCATCGGCTTCAGCGGCATCTCGAACCCGGACATCATAATCATCGTTTCCAGTCGGCCAACGGCGTCGCGAGGCGTGTTGGCGTGAATCGTGGTCATCGAACCTTCGTGACCCGTATTCATCGCCTGCAGCATGTCGAGCGATTCGGCCCCGCGGCATTCGCCAATGATGATTCGCTCGGGACGCATTCTGAGTGCGTTGCGAACCAGATCGGTCGAGGTGATGGCCCCCTTGCCCTCGATGTTGGCCGGGCGCGTTTCCAGCCGGACCACGTGGTCTTGCTGCAATTGCAGTTCCGCGGCGTCCTCGATTGTCACGATCCGGTCGGTGTTGGGAATGAAGCTCGATAGAGTGTTCAGCAAGGTCGTCTTACCGGAACCGGTACCGCCGGAAATGATGATGTTCAGCCGGGCCTTGATTGCCCCTTCCATCAGCATGACCATTTCGGGCGTGAAGGCCTTGAAGTTCAGCAGGTCTTCCAGCTTGAGCGGGTTGGCGCCGAAACGTCGAATGGATACGCAGGCGCCGTCCAGGGCCAAGGGCGGAATGATCGCGTTGAAACGGGAACCGTCAATCATTCGGGCGTCGACCATCGGGCAGGTCTCATCTACCCGACGTCCCACCTTCGAGATGATCCGATCGATGATCTGCATCAGGTGGTCGTTGTTGCGGAAGACGACGTCCGTCTTCTCCATCTTCCCGCGACGCTCGACGTAGATGTGCTTCGGGCCGTTGATGAGGATGTCGCTGACGGTGGGGTCCTTCAATATGACTTCCAGCGGCCCCAACCCGAACGTCTCGTCGAGCACCTCGTCGATGAGCCGTTCCCGCTCCGTACGGTTCAGGAGCGTATCCTCGGTGTCGCAGAGGTGCTCCACCACCAGACGGATCTCGCGACGCAGAACGTCGCCCTCCAGTTCTCCTACTCGGGAAAGATCGAGCTTGTCGACCAGCTTGCCGTGAATCCGCTGCTTCAGGGTTTCAAAGCTTGTTTCTTTCTGATCGCCATTTTGCATGGGCGAAGATGTGGGTCTAGTAACGGACATCGCAGGGCACCAATCGGTTGTCAATCGCCGTGTTTGGGTGGGAACGCATGAGCGTACCAGTAGAGTCAGCGCACTTCTCCGGTACATCCTGGAAAGCATAGCTTATGAATAGCCGCGCGCCGGACCGTTCGGAAAATGACGATCGCGAGAGTCGTAGCAGTTGCGCGGCGAGAATTCGCCCCGTGTTCCGGGAGAGCTTGGCGCTGCCTTCGGCCGCAACCAAAGAAGCTAATAGACAGGATTAACAAGATTGACAGGATAAATTCTCGAAAATGATTCTT
>CAZDHN010000382.1:0-6422 GCA_964505115.1 uncultured Planctomycetaceae bacterium | reverse complement strand
AAATCGGGCAACCTTCGCTTTGGTGGGCTAACAACTGTGATTTGCGGCACTAGCAATAGGATGAGTTCATCTTTCTCAACATGCTGATCGATTCTTTCATCGAACTCCGTTCCGGCTATGATTCTCCGGTCATGCCACGCGCTGATTACGCCTTGACGTTTGAGCAGCGTGAGGTGTTTTTCCAGTTCGTTGCGGAGTGCTTCGTCTTCGTGGGCGTAAGAAAAAAAGAGGCTAGCCATTGATCAATCCGTTCAGGCTTTTCGAGGCTGGTGTCCCAGAGCAGTAGGTAGAACTCCACCTCCCAAAAGCAAGTAATATGCCAAATGGTTACCAGGCCCTAAGGCGTTGGTATACAATGACTTGCGTCTGGTGCCCCGTGCTTCGTCCCAGAGTACTCGTTCTTGAGCCTGCCAAAACCGGTTTATGCGAAACAGCGTACCCTGCCACTCTGGCAGATTCCTAGATCCTCCACGGAGTATCTGGCTGGTTGTCACGGGAATTCCAGACAGCGAAACACCGGAACTGAAACGAACTGACCGGACCCGCGCGTACTTGTGCCTCCGAGGGAAGGGCAATAGGCTGGACTACGACAAACAATTCCGACACAGCGGCCTGCCGCATTTCAAGCGCGACGCGGGTGATGCGGGTTGAGTTCAGGTGCTTGGGGTTATCAAGCACGCTAAGCCCTCACCCCCGGCCTGGGCTGATGAAAATGTTCTTCATGTGTGTTTCTTGCTAACCGTGCGTGGCGGCGGCGAGCTTCTTCATAAACAGCGACTCGCCGGGTGTCACTGGCGTAGGAGTCTTTCAATACCAATATTCCCCAGTTTACCCAGTCGCCTAACTTTTCATCAGCCCACCCCCGGCCCCTCTCCCAAAGGGAGAGGGGAGAAACGCACGCAAACACTTCTCACATGCCACATGTTTCAACCGAACAGGGAGATCCCGACATGGCTACTCGACACCATGCAGAAACCACGGCAAGACACTCCAGGCGGCGATTCCTGAGCGCGACGGCGGGGGCGGCGGCCGGAGTTGCGTTTGGCGGTGAATTCGTGAACGCGGCCCAACCGGAGCGGAAGAAGGAGGAGAAAACCACGGTGCGGGATCGGCTCTGGTTGTTCGCTTGTCCGGCTGGAACGGATAACTCGCCCAACAATCACTATGGGCTGCCCGGCAAGTCGAGAATGACGCCGGCCGAGGGGGCCTTCTATTTGAATGTGCCAAACTTGATGATGGTCCGGGCGCGGGATCAGTGGACGAAAAAGGATCTGCCGCCGCTGCCGCAGGATCAGTACGCGATCGCGCTAAGGCCGCTTAAGCGGGTGGCCTGGTCGATCACGGGCTCGGGCGGAAAGACGAACGAAGCGGCGCGGGAGGATACGCTCAGGCTGGCCGGCCGCTTCCCCAACATCACCGACTTCATCATGGACGACTTCTTCAAGAGCGACGGGTCAGGCCAGTTGTCGGTCGAGCAACTGGCGGCGCTGCGGAAGCGGTTCGTCATCGGCGGACGCAGGCGGGATCTCCACGTCGTGCTCTATACGCACCAACTGGAGTTGCCCGTGGGCGAGTCGCTGGCCTACTGCGACAAGATCACGCTCTGGACCTGGCACGCCAAGGAACTGAAGGACCTGGAGAAGAACTTCCAGCGGCTGGAAAAGTTGGCGCCCAAGCACGGCAAGCTGCTCGGCTGCTATACTTGGGACTATCCCGAGAAGCGGCCCGTGCCCATGGACATGATGCGCAGGCAATGCGAACTGGGCCTGCAATGGCTCCGCCAGGGGCGGATCGAGGGCATGGTATTCCTGGCCAACACGACGGGCGACTTCAACGTAGAGGGTTGGGAATACGCGCGCAAGTGGATCGCCCAAGTCGGCGACCAGCCGCTCTAGCCCGGCACAATCGGCATATTCCGCACGGGCCGGCGCGGCGCGTGGATGATTCGCCATTCGTTCCGCCTTCTTGGCGAACGTATCATATCCTGTATATAGGCGGCAACGGGCTTTTCGGATCCGTATTGAACAGACACCCGTATGGATTTTTAATCGTCATGGCTGAGAATCGTTGGGACTTCACGCTACGGCAACCGCGGCATCAGGCATCCGCGACCGAGGGTTGCGAGGTCCGCATCGAGCGGTCGCCCGGCAAGGACCCATTGGTCACGTCCGGCCGGCTGATCGACTTATCGCGTAGCGGGTTCAAGCTTCGCCTGCCGGTATCGTTGGAGATCGGCGAACCGCTGACGATGCAGATTTGCGACGACCGCCTGACGAAGGACATAGCGTTGCCGGGCGTGGTGCGATGGTCTCGTCGCGGCGAGCAGGCCGGCTGGTTGCTTGGTTGCCAGGCGACGGATTTGGCCGATTACGAGACGTTGGGCGAACTGTTCATAAACGACATTCTCTCCACGGACGAGAGCCCGCGCGAATAGTCTCGCGCCGGGTGCCACTGCTGGCTTGCCCAGCAGTGCGAAGCACAACCGCCACGGAAGACACTGCTGCACAAGCAGTGATACCCGGCCGCTCAGTATACGGCACTGGGAGTATAGGCCGCGAGGGCTGCTTGCCAGGCGTCTCGACAGATATCCGCCCAGACTTCCAGCCTGCCGGCACAACCGATCCGTGCCAGGTAGTCGGTGTCGACTGGCGAGACGAGTCCCGGCAATCTGCTCATGTTCTGCTCGACAAGAGCGTTGGCCACATGCACCGCGGTGAGCGGGCTGAAGGCGTGGCCGGCGCATTGCCGCGGCCGCAGGTGGAAGGCGATTGCCGTGACTACCGGCTCGGGTATACCCCACAAGCCCATCAGGTATGCCCCGACATCATCTCGAGTTGCCTTGAAGACGGCCTTTTCAGCCTCCTTGAGACTGATTTGCTCCCGGCTGGCAAGATGCATGGCTTCAATGTATCGCTCCGGGCACTCGCCGGCCAGGACCGGTATTCCCACGTCGTGCAACAGGCCGGCCAGATGAGCACCGTTTACGACCATCGCATCGCCGTTCTCGCCTTTGGCAATCTCCCGAGCCGCCATCGATACCGCCAGCGTGTGAGTTCCCAGCAAATGCAGCGGCGAGTCGTACTCTTCACCGGCGTCGAACGGCAGTATTGCGTCGGTCGAGTGGAGCAACGCCCTGAGTGCGTCGAGTCCCAGGAGTGTGACGGCGCGGGCCGGATCGTATACGCTTTGGGGCGTCCCGAAGAATCCGGAGTTGACCAGTTGGAGCATTTTGGCGGATAGGCCGACGTCGCTGGCCACGATTCGTCCAAGCCGATTGACGGATGCCGCCGGAGACTCCAGCACGGCAACAAACTCCTCGTAAGTCGGTCGCCAACTCGGGACCGACTGCACGCGGGATACCACTTGCCTCATCCGTTCGTCGGGCAATTGATCGCGGAGCCAGCAAATCCCGGCTATCGTGGCCTTGAGCCGATCCGGATCGCATGGCTTGGTCACGAACTGATGCGTCGGCCCCACCGACTTCAACACGCCTGCCCGATCGCAATGGCCGGAAAGAATGATTCGCACCGTCGCCGGGTGGCGCGTCATCACCTCGTGCAACAGCTCCGCTCCGTCCATGCTCGGCATGCGCATGTCGGCAATCACCATGTCGAAGGGGGAGGCGGCCAGGCGCTCCAGGGCGTGGGTGCCGCTTTGGACGAACTCCATCTCCCACTGGCGGCGCATGCCGCGCAGCATCCGGCGCAGCCCGTCGAGAACTCTGCGATCATCATCAACGAACAGGATCCGCTTCATATCGTTTCTCGTGCGTTGTCTCCAGAGTATCGGCAAGTCTATCCCGAATCGCTTTAATCTCGGGCAGGGCCTCCATGAAGCTTGCGTAAACGCTTGGATCGAAGTGCTTTCCCGCCTGATCGGCAATCATTTCGAGGGCCTTCGGTTCGGGTATCGCCTTCTTGTAGGGACGCTCCGAGCCGAGCGCGTCGAAGACGTCGGCGATGGCGACGATTCGGGCTTCCAGGGGAATGGCTTCGCCGCGGAAGCCTCGCGGATAGCCGCTGCCGTCCCACCTCTCGTGGTGCGCAAGCGCGATGCTGGCGGCCGTTTCGAGGAACGGGTTCCGGGACGTCTGGTCGCTATCGCCGGGTATCGGTCCGCGCCATTCGGAGAACGCCGCCCGAACCTTCGACTCCTCGCTGAGTATCCTGGCCCCGATGCGGCAGTGCTGCTTCATAATCGCCCACTCCTTTGGATCGAGAGGCCCCGGCTTCAGCAACACGGCGTCGGGGATGCCGATTTTGCCGATGTCGTGCAAGGGGGCGGCCAGAAACAGCGTTTCCACCGCCTGCCGGTCCATGCCCATCGCCTGGCCGATTGCCCGGCAGATGAACCCCACGCGGATCACGTGGTATCCGGTCTCTTCGTCTCGCTGTTCGGCGACCTTTCCGAGCCGCCAGATCATGTCGAGCCGCGATTGGGCCAACTCCTCGGCCCGCTCTCGAACCTTCTCCTCCAGGAGTGCCTGCCGGTCCTTGAGGCAGTCGCGGTATGACTTCAGCCGGACGGCGCTGCGGAGCCGGGCGACAAGGTCGTCGCCGTCGATCGGCTTGTTGAGCAGGTCGCTTGCGCCTCGGTCCAACGCTTGACGCTTCAGTCGGTGATCCAACGAACCGGTCAACATCAGCACCGGTATATCCTTGGTCCACTCGGAGCGGCCGATGCGATCGAGCAATTCCAGTCCGCCGAGGCTCGGCATCTCGACGTCGATCACCACGACGTCGAAATCGGTTGTCCGCATGCGTTGCCAGGCGTCTTCCGGGCAGTCGACGAAGGTCATCTCCCAGGCGTCGCGCCATGGCCGTAGAGTCCGGCGCAGCGCGTCCAAGACGAGTTGCTCGTCGTCAACGAAGAGGATATGCCGATTCGATTCTGACATCTCGCGCAAGCGAATTCGCCTGCCCCCAAGGCCTCCCCTCTCCCTTTGGGAGAGGGGCCGGGGGTGAGGGCTGGAAGTGCTTCGGCCCCCGACTACGTGTGAAATCGAGCGGCCAACTTTGATTCGCCCTCACCCTAACCCTCTCCCAAGGGGAGAGGGGACCGAATGCCAACGGCCCATGCGCAATGCAAGCTAACTACCACATGTAAGGATAGGTCATGCGAATCGGCGGTTGCAAAACCCGTTGTGGCACTTTCGAGAAGAGCGTCAGCCGCCCGCATCAGGGTCGGCCGGTACTTTTTTCCGTGTCGCGAACGAACCAACCGTTACCAGCGTGCCCAGGACGATCAGGCTGAAGGCGACGGCCGTCCAGTTGCGATTGGAGGAGAGCGCCTTGGCGAACCACTTTGCACCCGGCGACGGATCGCGATTGGCGCCCAACATCAACTCGTGCCACAGGCCCCAACTCTGGAGCGGCGACATCGATTGGATATCGATTAGCCTGGGCTTGCTCCACTGGAGCCAGGCGAGCAGGGACACGCCCAGCACCAGAACCACGCTGCCCGCCAAGATTCGGGCCTCGCGGGTTCCCCATCCCGACCGGGAACGCAATTGGCCGGCCTTCGTCTCCTGTTCAACCTTTTCCAGCGCGGTTATCCCGCTCATGGTCGGCACGTCAAGCTCCGCGCCGCAGGCACAACGCACGGTTTGGCCCGCCCGGGCAACCTCGACGGCGACCTTCTCGCCGCACGAACAGGGCAACAGGTACTTGGCTCTCACGGGATGGCTCCTTGAGTGGCCGCGTCTTCCCTGGCCTCTTGTTGTGGCTTAGGGAGGCCGAACACGGTCGGGTCGTACTCGTGATTCCGCTTGCGAAGCACTTTGGCCTTCAGTATCTTATCGGCCGGCGGAATGATAATGTTCCGGTGCGGGTTCATTTTGACTTCCATGGGATCGCGGGGAACGCGCCTTTGCAGCTTGGCCAGAACGTGCATCCCGCGGACTACCCGGCCGAATACCGTGTGCTTGCCGTCCAGTTGCCCAGTGGGAAGGAACGTGATGTGGAACTGCGATCCGCCCGTGTGCCGTCCGGAATGAGCCATGCTCAGGCTTCCGCGGAAATGGTTCCGATGTTCGGGCAGATAGCATTCGCAGGGGATGACGTAACCCGGGCCCCCGCTGCCGTCGCCTTTGGGGCAACCGGCCTGCGCCGTGAACTCACCCACCACGCGATGGAACTCCAGCCCGTCGTAAAACCCCTTTTCCACAAGCGAGATGAAATTCGCCACCGTGTTCGGTGCCTCGTTTTCAAACAGTTCCAGCTCGATTTCGCCCTTTGACGTTTTCAGCACGACGTGGGGCAAGTCGTTCGCCGCGCGTTCGGCGTCGCGCAACTTCTTCTCCCTCGGCCAGATATTCTTGTAGTAGTCGATGCTTGCCAGGCACTTTTCTCCGGGCTTGCCGATGCTCCTGTTCTTCTTCGCCCGAGTGAGATGCTGCTCGGCAAGTTTGAACTCGCCGACGT
>CAZDHN010000381.1:2106-6426 GCA_964505115.1 uncultured Planctomycetaceae bacterium | reverse complement strand
AGCGGTGCCAGGCGATGTGGCTACGGATGTAGACGCCGATGGGTGATGATCTCCCTGTTGTTCTACGATCACGGGTGGGGTTGCGTGCGATACAATTTCATCTTGAAGCGGAGCGGCTGTCGGCAATGGGGGCGGATGCTTTTCGGCCAGAGCAGGATTTGCGGGCACTGCTATCTGTTGCCCGCAACGGGCGCACTTGCCGCGCCTTCCGGCCACCTCTTCCTGTGCGACGATACTGTTGCTGCAGTGCGGGCAGTGGAAGTGAATCATGATATCGCCGACACCCTCCTTTCGCCGCCAACCCTACCCCCGCCGCCCCGCCCTGTCAATAGGGGGCTTGCCGATGAAAAACCCGGCAGGCACGGCCGTCGAAAGACATGGAAACGACAACCGCGCCGCCGGACAGTCTCGGACGCCGTGGCGGGCGTCCTCCCACGGTTGGCACCCCAGCGTGGTGGCCGGGCAAGGAGCCGACGGCCTCGCCCATGACTCGCGGGCGCGTCCGTCGGTGCCGAAACATCTCGGAATCAGAGCACGCCGGCCTCTCGCGCTGCATCGACGCAACCCGCCGCCACCCGGGAGTCCGCCAACGCCATTTGTAGCTTTTGGCGTTCTTCCATCAAATCATATAATTCTCTCTCGGCCTCGTCGCGCTGCAGCAGCGTCGCGGACGTGCCCATGCGCTTGTCAGCCGCCTGCACCTTTTCGGTTAAGGCGGCCTTCTCCCCTTTACTACTATTGACCCTTGCATAGCCAATGATCGAGGGCGAAGCCCGGTTCCCCGGCTATGCAAGGGTCACTAGTATCACTCCTCCCGGCCTGATATCGTTTCTCACATGGCCATACTCGGCGCGCACATGTCGATTGCGGGCGGATACTACAGGGCGGTCGAACGGGCCCAACTGTGCGGATGCGATTGCGTGCAATTGTTCACCAAGAACAACACCCAGTGGAAAGCCCGGCCGATCGCGGAGGATGAAGCCCGGCTGTTCGCCGGGGCCCTGGCGGAGACGGGCGTTTCGCACCCCATCTCGCACGGCTCCTACCTGATCAACCTGGCAAGTCCCGACAAGCAGTTGTGGAAGAAGTCGGTCGACGCAATGGTCGTCGAACTGCGTCGGGCCGAACTGCTGGGAATTCCCAACGTGGTAGTCCATCCCGGCGCCTATACCGCCGGGAGCGAGTCGGGCGGGTTGCGGCTGATAGTTCGGGCGATCGACACGATCCACCGGCAGACGCGCCGTTGCCGGGCGGAATGTCTGCTGGAAACCACCGCCGGGCAAGGCAGTTCGCTCGGCTGCCGGTTCGAGCATCTGGCTGCAATCCTCGACGGCGTAAAGGATCCCGACCGGCTGGGCGTCTGCTTCGATACCTGCCACGTCTTCGCCGCCGGATACCCGATGGGAACCGAGCGGGAGTACAAGGCCACGATGAGGGCGCTAAATCGAACGGTCGGCGTCAAGATGATTCGAGCGTTTCACCTGAACGACAGCCGCCGCGACTTGGGTAGCCGGGTAGATCGTCATGCCCATATCGGCCGCGGCAAGATGGGCATCGAGCCGTTTCGCCACCTCCTAGCCGACCGCCGCTTCCGCAAAACGCCCATGTATTTGGAAACGCCCAAGGAGACCGAAAACGGCAAGGAGATGGACGCAGTGAACCTCGAAGTGCTGCGCGGGTTGGTGGAGTGAGCTAAGCATTCCGCGCATATAAAGCCGCGACCGTTGGTCGCGCATGGAACTGCGAGAAGAAGGTTCCCGGCACCTCAGCGCGACCAACGGTCGCGGCTTTATAGTGACTACCGGCCGCCGGTGAAGGGCTGGTAGGGGAGCGTCTTTTCGGCGTCGGCAAGCAGTTCCATGCCCAAGCCGGGTCCGTCGGGCAGGGAGATCAGGCCGTCTTTCGGACGTAGCGGGGCGGCGACCATCTTGGCGTGCAACTCCAAATCGTCGGGCGAGCCGATCATTTCGAGCATGTAGCAGTTCGGTATCGCGGCCAGAAGGTGGACGGCCATCGCCGTGGCAATCGGGCCGTTGGGGTTATGCGGGCTGATCGCGATCCCGTACGACTCGGCCATGGCGGCGATCTTCTTGGCCGCCGTGATGCCGCCGCAGTTGGCAACGTCGGGCTGAAGGACGGCCACGCTTCGCGATTCCAGGTAAGGCCGCACGCCGTAAACCGTTGCCAGCCGTTCGCCCGCCGCGATCGGCGTGCTGCTACGCGCGGCCACTTCGCGCAGCGCTTGCGGATCTTCCGGCGGGACGGGCTCCTCGATAAACAGCAGCTTGTAGGGCTCCAGCGCGTCGCAAAGCCGGATGGCGGCGGCCGGGCTAAGCCGGCCATGGCAATCGACGGCGATCTCGAACTCGGCGCCAACCGCCTCGCGACCGGCGGCGAAGAACTCGGCCACGCGCGAAAAGGTCTCGGTCGGCAGCCACTCGGTCTCGCGGAGCGATTGCGGGATCCGCCCGCCGTGTCCCGAGTAACCCGAGCCCTCGCCCGCCGGAGCAGCCTGCCCATAGAAGAGCGGCAGCGTGGTTTTTGCCGCCTGATATCCCCAGGAGCGGCAGCGCTTGAGATTCTCGGCAAAGGCCTGGGGCGAATCGCCGGCCGGGCAGTGGCAGTAGACGGGCACGGCGTCGCGCGTCGGTCCACCCAGCATCTGCCAGACGGGCACGCCGAGCGTCTTGCCTTGCAGGTCCCAGAGTGCGGCGTCGATAGCACTGATGCCCGAGCAGTGCATCGGCCCGCCTACCCAAAAGCTGTCGCGATACATCCGCTCGTTGTGGTCTTCAATCCGCATCGGGTTGCGTCCGACCAGATATCGCGACAGTTCGCCGATGTTGCTTTCGACCGTCTTGGACCAGCGTTTCAGCACCGTCTCGCCGATGCCGACCAGTCCCTCGTCCGTATGCACTTCCACGACGATCGAGTTACGAAACCCCAACCCAATCAGCCGCGTTTTGAGTTTTGTGATTTTCATGATCTAATTCCAAGTTGGCCTTCGCCGAGAATCTTCTCCCCTCTCCTCTTGGGAGAGGGGCCGGGGGTGGGCTGATGAAAATGTTCTTCATGTGTGTTTCTTGCTAACCGTGCGTGGCGGCGGCGAGCTTCTTCATAAACAGCGACTCGCCGGGTGTCACTGGCGTAGGAGTCTTTCAATACCAATATTCCCCAGTTTACCCAGTCGCCTAACTTTTCATCAGCCCAGGCCGGGGGTGAGGGTTTCTGGGGCTATGGCAAAGTTAAGGAACCCTCACCCTAACCCTCTCCCAAAGGGAGAGGGAACCTCCAGCCAACCAGCCTCGGCCAGGCGTTTTTCGAGGAGTTTCATTTGTTCGTCGTTAAGCGGCAGCATGGGCGGGCGGGAGTAACCGCCCTCCAGGCCCCAAAGCCGCAGAATGCCGCGATAGATCGGCAGGTCCTGGGCAGTGCCGAGTTGTCCGTGTGTATAAAGATGCACCAAGGGTAACAGCCGCCGCCACAGCGCGAACCCCTTTTGCATATCCTTCTCGATTGCCAGCGCCCGGTATAGTTCGCCCGCCACGGTCGGAGCCACGTTCAACAGTCCGCTGATCCAGCCGTGGGCGCCGGCGGCCAGGGCTTCGTAGGCGGCCATAAAACTGCCGTAGAAGATGCGCATTTTGTCGCCGACCAGATACACAAGCTCGTGGATCGGGATGACCGATTCCATCGTGCTTTTGATCATGTGCAGCACGTCGTCCTCGACCAGTTCGGCAACTTGCCGCGGCGTGAGCGCCTTGCAGGCGGTGAAGCCCGGGTTGTTGTAGAGCATAATCGGCCGGTCGGTGTTGCGGCGCAGCGTGCGGTAGTGTTCCAGTACCGACTCCAGCGGCGGCAGGCTGTAGTAAGGCAACGTGACGATGAATGCGTTGACGCCCATCTCCTGCGCCTGCTGCGACATTTCGACCGTCCACTTCGTTGCCGCGTGGCCCGTCCCGGCGACGATCGGCACCCGACCGCCGGCCACGTCCATCGCCAGGCGGAAGAGTCGCAGGCGTTCTTCCATCGACAACGAGATGAACTCACCGCTCGTGCCGGCCACGACCAGCCCGTCGATCCCTTGGTCGAGCAGCCATCGCCAATGGTTTGCCGTGGCCGGCTCGTCGAGGTTGCCTTCCCGGTCGAAGAAGGTCATGGCCGGCACGAAGATTCCCTTAAACGGCGTTAGGTCGAAGCTGCTCATTGAGGGACGAGGGGTTAGGGACGAGGGGCCAGGTAACAGTTAGCCCGGTCGCCTGCGACCGGTAAATGGGTCGGTTTATACTAGTTCTCCCGTCGCAGGCGACGGGGCTAACC
>CAZDHN010000381.1:0-2006 GCA_964505115.1 uncultured Planctomycetaceae bacterium | reverse complement strand
GCCCATCAGGGCGAGTTGTACGGTTATTGTTCGGAGTCCTTCGGTTTCGGTCATGCCGCTCATCTGACAGATCACCCAGAAGCCGCTGTCGTTCATCCAGGCCAGCGGTTTCGAGCCGCAGCCGATGGCCAGGGCCAGGTAGACCGGGTGGAAGCTGAGCTGACCGGAAGCGGCGAACTGCTGCAACACGCTCACCGACGTGATCATGGCCACGGTGGAAGAACCCTGGGCGGTGCGAATCATCGAGGTTACCAGGAAGGCGACCGGCAGGATCAACAGCGGGTTGATGCCTTCGGTCATCGTGGCGATTTGGCCGGCCACGCCGCACTGCCGCATGGTGGCTCCAAACGCGCCGCCGGCCGAGGTTATCAGAATAATCACGCCGCCGCCCGCCAGGGCAGTCTGAACCGCGGCGGCCAGTTCCTTCCCGCCGGTTCGCTTCTGCCAGGCCAACGTGGCCAGGGCGATGACGGCGGCCAGGATCAACGCGATGTTCTTGTTACCCAGGAAGCTGGCCACCGGTTCAGCGGCAATCAGCCAGGCGGGCGCGCCGGTCGGGCCGACGGCGTCGAGGTAGCCCTCCAAAACGGTCCGACCGGCGATCAGCAGCACCGGCAGCACGATCGGCAAGACGGCTAGCCAGACGGGCGGCAGCTCGGCAACGTCGCGCTCGACGAGCGATTTCAATTCGGCCAGCGAGACGTCGGCCGATTCACGCAGCGGCAAGTCCCAACGCCGATTCGCCCATAGTGCGTAAAGGTATCCGACCGAGACGGCCACCAGCCCGACCAGGCAGCCGGCCACAATCATCGTACCGATGTTGACGCCCAACTCGTCGGCCACGTAGAGCGGGCCGGGCGTTGGCGGCACGAGCGAATGGGCCATCGTGCCGCCGGCCAGTATGGCCAGCACGTAGAGCAGGTAATTGGCGCCGGTCCTCAGCCGCATGGCTTTGCCCAACGGGATCATCAAATAAAAGACCGTGTCGAAGAAGACTGGTATGCCGAGCAGGAAACTGCTGGCCACGAAGGCCAACCCGGCCCGAGCCTGTCCCACCACGCCAAGCGCGAAGCGAACTACCCGATCGGCCGCGCCGCTATCCAGAAGACACTTGCCAATGATGGCCGCCATGGCGATCAGGATGCCGATGCTGCCGCAGGTCTTTCCAAAGGCATTGGCCACTCGTTCGGGCGCGCTCGAATGGACGAACTCGTCGGCCGCCTGGGCCGTCCATTCGCCGCTGGCAACCTGCTCCCGGCCGTAGTCCACAAGCGCCTCGGTCGAGGTGAGCATGGTTACCGCCAACGCGGCCAACAGCAGTGCCAGGAAGGCATGCAGCCGCAGCAGCAGAATGCCACCCAAAACGATGCCGATGGCGATCAACAGAATCCAACCGGGATGCATGAGCGGGGCGTTCTTTGATATTTCGAGTGATGCGCTATCCACGCATTATGGGCATGAATGGGTCGAACGCAAGGTGCCCTCCCAATAAACCGGGTGGAACTTCGCCGCACACCGGCACGCTTGCTTACCCACCCGGCCGGGGATATGATGGTTGTGCTACACCGCCTGCTCGTGGCCGCCTGCCGCGAGAAACCATCCATCCAACCAACGAGACCGCACGCCATGCGACGCTTCCCCGCTCGATCTGCCTTGCTTCCGGCGATAACCTTCTTCCTGGCCCTGGCATCCGGCAGCCTGGCGCTGGGCTGGGGAAGTGCTCACGACGATTTACAGCGGGCGATCTGCGAACGATTGCCGCGGGAGCTTCGCCGGCACCTCTCCGACGAATTGATCGAGCGATCGGTCAAGTCCTGGTCGCATTATCCCGACAGCTTCAATTCGTTCGACGCCGAAGCCGAGATAATCGGTCCGACGGGCATGGCCACGCTCAAAAAATACGGAATGAAGCTCCGCTACGACTTGCACCACGATCGCTATCGCGGCGTCAACTTCATCCTGCTGGTCGACGCGCTGCGAGAGAAGCGCTACGAGGCCGCGTTGCT
>CAZDHN010000380.1:4477-6429 GCA_964505115.1 uncultured Planctomycetaceae bacterium | reverse complement strand
TTTAGCCAAAGCGACCTCTTGGTGTACCCTCAATTGTGATTTGCGGCACTAGTTGAGGATGACTACGCGCGCCTGTATGGAGGAGATGGATCGCTCCTGGCCGAAGACACGGACGTAGAAATCGCCAACGACCACTGGTATCGCGTGGAGTTCGACTGGAGGCCGACCGCTGCATCGACCGGGGATTTCAGTGCGAGCGTGTTCGACCTGGATGGTGACACCTGGTTGGGCACCCTTTCCACGGAGGGCGTCACGTTCACCCCCTGGTTAATGCAATTCGGTTTCGGCTCGCTCAACGACAAAGCGGTGTTCGACAATATTAACATCACCGTGGTCCCCGAGCCCGCGACCATCGGGCTCTTGATTCTGGCAATGCCGGGCTTGTTATTCCTCGGTCGTCGATCGAGACGGGGCCGACGGAGATAGAGCGCCGTACTGCCAGCTTAGTGGCTCTTGTCGAATCACTCCGCACGAGATCGGGAGGTAATCGCAATGGATCGCCACCGGCGTCGAGCCTTCACGCTCGTTGAGCTATTGGTTGTAATCACGATCATCGGCATCTTGATCTCCCTGCTGCTGCCGGCCGTGCAGTCGGCACGCGAGGCGGCTCGGCGGCTGCAATGCCAGAACCACCTCAAGCAGATGGGGCTGGCCATGCTCTCGCACGAGGAGGCACTCGGCTTCCTGCCCGGCGGTGGCTGGTCGTTCGATTGGTCGGGCGACGCGGATCGCGGGTCGGGGATGGGTCAGCCGGGCGGCTGGACATACAACATCCTGCCCTACGTCGAACAGGCGTCGTTACACCGGCTCGGCAGCGACGGCCAGCCGGAGACGATAACGTCGGCCCAAAAGACCGAAACCCTCGAGCGCGCGCAAAGCCCGCTTTCCTTCTTTGTATGTCCCACGCGGCGTCGGCCGGCGGTGTACACGAAGTCAGTCCCCCGCTCTGCCCACCACAACGGCCTCAAGGTCACCAGGGCCGCCGTGGTCGACTATGCGGCCAACGCCGGCAGTTCCTTGCAAGGCGGCTACTGTAATTGGGGTAGCGATACGGGCGGCCCAAACAGCATCATTCCCGGGCTGGCAAGCTACGATTGGGAAGCCAATTGCAAGCTCTCGCAAGCCAACGGCATATCCCATGTCCGCTCCGAGGTTTCGATGGCGCTGATCCGCGACGGCTCGACCAACACCTACATGCTGGGAGAGAAGCTGGTCAACCCGGATAAATACCACGACGGCAGCGACCTGGGCGACGACGACGACCCGTTCACCGGCTGCAGCGCCGACACCTACCGCTGGAGCGACTACGATTCCACCTCCGGCATCGGCAGAACGCCCCGCCAGGACCGGCTCGGCCTGACCGACTTTTGGCGTTTCGGCAGCGCCCATCCGGCCGGCTGCAACTTCGTCTTCTGCGACGGCAGCGTACACTCGATCAGCTACTCGATCGATCCGCTTATCCACTCGCTGCTGGGCAATCGCAAAGACCGCCAACCCATCGCCGCCAACGCCTTCTGATAGCCTGTTGAGAAGGGCCGCGCCTCGGTCGCCCACCCGCCGAATTTCTGACAGCACCCCGCACTGGTGGTGCATTCGGCGATCGTGAAAGGGCTTGAAGACCTGTCGGTCGTAGTGGATAATGGGGCGGGAGCGGCATCATGACATTCAGATTAGGCGAGGCGTTGTTCGATTAGAAAGGGAAGCTGAAAAGACACATCGATATCTTCCTCAACCTCCAGAGCACATACCCAGAAGAGTTGGCCATGCCGGTAAAGGACGGAGATGAGATCTACATCGTCGTCATGCTGGCCGGCGGTTGACCCCGTTGCCGGTCCAATTGCCGAAGGCGACCGTCCCTCTTGGCTTTCCTCGCGCTGGCTCACTGACACGCTATTTGCCGACAAATTGTTCGTGATCAATCACTCTGATCTACTGACCTACAAGGCCCCAAG
>CAZDHN010000380.1:0-4377 GCA_964505115.1 uncultured Planctomycetaceae bacterium | reverse complement strand
GTGGCCAAAAAAGAGAACGGTGGCCAAAAAAGAGAACGGTGGCCAAAAAAGAGAACGGTGGCCAAAAAAGAGAATAAGGACGAGATGCAGGAGTCGCAGTGGTAATGAAAGAGAATCTCGAAATGTTTCCCAACGCCAGAATACCCTACGGGACCTGGGGGAGCAGCTTCTTCCCCGCCTGGCAGACGTCGGCGCTGGCGGAGGTCAACATGGGCCAGTTTGCCGGCGAGGCGATGAACCGGATCCTGGGGATCAGAAAAGTTCCCAAGAGCGAGTTGGATTATCTTATCATCGGTTCCACCGTGCCCTGGCACTGGAAGTTCTGGAATGCGTCGCTGGTGGCGAGCTGCCTGGGACAGCGCATCCCGGGATTCCATATCGAACAGGCCTGTGCCACCGGGCTCCAGGCCGTCCTGCTCGCCGGCATGGAGGTCCAGAGTGGCGCCAATGACGTCGTGGGTGTGCTGGCCTTTGACCGGACCAGCGATTCGCCGGTAGGCGTGTTCCCGGAACGGCGGGCTCACCAAAGGACCATGGCGCTGAGCGACGTCTGGGATAATTTCGGATTCGACCCGGCCACCGGTCAGGCGATGCTCGCCACGGCCGGCAATGCTGCCCGCAAGCACGGTCTCGAGCGAAGAGAGGTGGAGGACCTCACTTTATGTCGGTACGGGCAATACTTCGACACCAAGGCATCCGGGTTTCTCGATCGGATCCTCGTGCCGCTCAAAGTATTGAATATGCAAGGCCGCTTTCTTGGCAGCATCGAGGAAGACTTGGGGGTCCGCCAACCGACCTTGGACGGCCTGCGCCAGATGCGCGAGTTGGATTCCTGCGTGACGGCGGGGACCCAGACGCACGCCTCGGACGGGATGGCTACACTGTTGGTTACGACGCCGGAGAAAGCCCGGGAGCTCAGCCCGCGGCCAGAGGTTGTCATTCAGTTTGTCGGCAAAGCCGAGATCAGGACCCATCCGGCCTTGATGCCGGAGGCTCCCACGCTGGCGGTGCGGAAACTGCTTGACAAGACGGGTCTCACCATGGCGGACATGGCCGTGGTCAAGAGCCACAACCCGTTTGCCCTCAACGACGTGATTTTTTCCAAAGTGATGGAGTATGACTGGACCGAGGTCAACAAGACCGGCTGCTCGCTCGTATGGGGACATCCGCAGGGGCCGACGCTCACCAGGATGTTGATCGAGGCTCTGGAGGAAGCGGTGGATTTGGGAGGCGGCCTCGTGCTGCTGTTCGGTTGCGCCGCGGGGGACGTAGGCATCGCGGCCCTCTTCAGAGTTACGGAAGGAAGTAAGTCGAAATGACGAAGTCAATCAGACAGTCAACACTCCAAACACTGGGACTTGGTTCGGTCACCGATATCTTTCGCAACGGAAGGCTGCCCGTCGATGCGGGCGAAATGGTCGACCAAGTGTTCGGCGACCCCGCCGACCGCGGCTCGCTGGTGATCTCCGGCGCCAACGGAATCGTTGGAGCCGGGAAGCTGATGCAGCTCACTTCCAAGCTGGAGCCTTTTGGCGTCAAGTCGATAAGCCTCAGTCGTCCCAGAACGGCCGACGGGATCGGGCCGCAATACCCGGGACTGGTGGAGGCGCTCGGCAAAGAACGAGCCGATCGCGTCATGGGGAACATCGTCAGGATGACGTACGACGGGAAGACCCTCCCGGCGGACCTCAAGAATTGGCGTCCCCGTTTTCTGCTGGAAGCGATTCCCGAGATTCTTGAGATCAAGAAAGCCCACTACGAGATTTTCCAAAAAACCTTTCCAGGGATAGAGATCCGCTCCGTCACCTCCGGGTTCCCGAGTTCGGAGTTGGGGGTGGGCGTGGCGCACCCGGCCTTTCCTCACGAGATCAACAAGGTCTGGGAGGTTGCCGAAGAAGACACTTCCTCCATTACTCAACTTCTCTGGGCGCTGGGCCTGATACCGGTTCCCGTCAGTGACGACTGGTCGTTTGTCCTGGACGTGCTCTTCTGCGGCGTGACGCTGGCCGGCCTGAGATATCACCGTGCAACCAACATGCCCTTCTGGAAAATCGACAAGTACATCAGGAAGTTCGTGGGACCGAACCCCTTCAGGGCTCACGACGTCATCGGCGCCGAGGGAGCCGATTTCCTCACCTGGTCCTGCCTGCATCACCTTGCCGAGAAATACGGGGACCTCTTCAGGCCCACGCCGGACCTGGACGAGCGCCGCCTGACCGGCCAGAATTGGTATCCGCTGAACCATTTCAGACCGCTGGTCGACTGGCCCATGGATGACCAGGCAGAGGATGAGTTCACCAGTTGGATTCAGGGACCGCTGTTCCAGATGACCAGCCTGATGCTTCACGAGCAGCGGGGCCACCTCTCACACATCAACGCGATTGGTGAGTTGTGCGCGGAGTTCCGCCGGGGCATCCTTGCCATGATCCGCGGCGTCGGGGGCGAGGCTGCAATCAAAAGGGTCGAGGCTTATCACCGGCTACATCCCGAAGCAGCCGCCGGCTGTTGGTATCCGGACGTGTTCGAGCAACTAGACAGCCCCGAGTGGCAGCAGTTGTACGTCAACGCCGAGCATGACGGGAACGTGGGAGTCATCACCATCAGCCGGGAAACCTACAACAGCGATGTGAATGCCGAATTGGACCGGGCCATCGACTGGCTCAAGGCCCAAGGAATCGATAATCTGATCCTCAGCGGCGATTTCCACCTGGCCACGCAGATGGTCGGCGCGGATACCAGCGAGTTCTATTCTGCCCTGGATGATGTCGAGGCCGGACGCCAAGTGGCTGCCACCTGGTCGGCGACGGCCAGACGGCTCAACGACGAGTTCAGAGTCTCCGTCGGCTTTGCGGGCGGCAAACGCTGCCTGGGCGGTTTCCTGGAACTGCTCATGCACTGCCACTACCTGGTGGCCGTCGAGGACACGGTACTTGGAATGCCCGAGGTGACGCTGCCGGTGGTGCCGGGCATGGAGGGCTGCCACTGGCCGTTCAGAAAAACCGACCGAAACCAGTGGCCGAAGCTTGTCAGGATGTTGCTGACCGGAACACCGGTGAAGGCGAAAAACGCCGTGGGCTGGCTGATTGACTACTCGGGTCCGATGCAGGACGCGCTGAAGACGGCTTGGAGTCTTGCATCCGGCTCGGCGGCCGGCCCGACAATGAGGAAACTGGATGAGGGTATGCTGGAAGGTATCCCCGCGGATGTTGGCGTGTCGGTTTCCGACAACCCGGCCACGGAAGCGGCTAGGACCGCCATCATGCACTCGATCAGGGACTCCCGCGGCGCTGCGTTGTCCGAAGCGCTCGATATCCAGGCCCGGCACTCCGCCGAATTCACCGTCAGCTCTTTCTGCCGGGACGGAGCTATCGGAGCCGAGCGTCTGAGAACGATGATAGTGTAACGGATGGCGCGGAGTACCACGCCGTAATGACCCTTGCATAGTCAATGATCGAGGGCGAAGCCCGGTTCCCCGGCGAAACCCCCTTGATCCGCGCATTGACTATGCAAAGATCAATAATGCGGCCGAAGGTGATCCTTTACGCCAATTCGTTCGATGGCCAAGGCGACCGGCGAGAGCGCGTCCTTGGTTCGCTTTTCCCGGGGGCCCACCTCCTCGATTGTCTCGTGCAAGGCAATGCATGCGTCCTCGTAGCTGAGCGCCGTGAACTCGGAGACCAGCCGGGTGCCGCGGTCGATCAGCTTCTTGTTCGTGGTCTCGACGCAGACCATCCAGTTGCCCACAACGCGACCCATGCGGGCCATCGTGGCGGTGGAAATCGTATTCAGCACGAGCTTGACCGCCAGACGAGCGAACAGGTCCAAGGGCGAGTTGGGCGGATCGTACGGGAAGTGGAACAATTCATCGACCGCGAGGTCGGCCGACAGGTCGGCCGCCTCGGGGCCAATACAAATCGCGGCCGTTCGCTTGAAACGGGGTGCCTGTTGCCGGAAACCGCGGCCCAGCGGATGTTCGGCGTCCGATGCCGCGCGAACTTCTTCACCTACCGCGATAAGCACCAGCGCCGAGTCGTTGGCCTGGTAGCGAGACGGGTCGAGTTCGTTGCCGATCTGGAACTTGAGTATCTCGCTGTTATCGAGTTTGGGCGGCTCGGCCCGCAAGGCTTCCGGGGCGTTGAGGCGTTGATAGGTCGACGCGTCCCAATCGATCCCCCGCGGCTGGCGACGCAATAGTCGCAGCCAGGCCTCACTGGTCGCGCAACAGGGGTTTTTGACGAACGCCCACGATCGGGCCGAGACGCTATCGTCGCACTTGCGGAAAGGCGGCAAGCGGAAGGTGGGCGCCCGCTCGGTGGTATCGGTAAGCACGTCCAGCAGGAAGCGGTCGGAGTTGTAGGTTATCAGCCCATTGTTACG
>CAZDHN010000379.1:0-6445 GCA_964505115.1 uncultured Planctomycetaceae bacterium | reverse complement strand
TCCAGCGTCTTTTTGCCAATATCCAGCGTTTCACTCACGCTCTGTATCCAACTGACCCAAAACACTATCCGTGTTTCATCCGTGGCTCGGTTTCATCGTCCCCGTGGAAACAATCAGCCGTGACCGGGTATGTTAATTCTTGCGAGTTGCCTAGTGCCGCAAATACTGCGTATTTGAGGGGCGGGAGAGCCGCCGACCGCCGCGATTCCTCCCACCACCCCGTTGACCGACCACTCTGAGCGCAGGACAATAGTTGTCCGGTTTGGCCGATTTGGCCGAGTTCTCATGATTGATTGCAGCGCGTCGGTTCAATGGGAAGGGTATCATGCCTCTGCTTCTGGAAAACACGGAGTTATCCAAGGGGATTCATCAGATTGTGGTCGAATCGCCCGAACTGGCCGCCAAGGCCCAGCCCGGGCATTTCGTGATCGTCATGGCCGACGACCGGGGGGAGCGTATCCCGCTAACGGTTGCTGACTTCGATCGGGCGGCCGGCACGCTCACGCTGGTGCTGGCGGTAGTGGGCACTTCGTCCACCAAGCTGTCTAAGCTCAAGGCCGGCCAGAAGCTGCACGCGCTGGCCGGCCCACTGGGGCATGCCTCGGAGATCGCCAACCACGGCACCGTGGTCATGGTCGCCGGCGGCGTGGGCACCGCGCCGGTTTACCCGATCGCCAGGGCCATGAAAGAGGCGGGCAACCGGGTGATCTCGATTCAGGGTGCCCGATCGGCCGACCTGCTCTTCTGGGAAGACAAGCTGGGCGCCGTCAGCGACACGCACATCATCATGACCGACGACGGCTCGCGTGGCCGCAAGGGATTGGTGACCGAGCCGTTGGCCGAACTGCTTAAGGAAGACAGCCAAAAGGAAATCGGTTGTGTCTATGCCATCGGCCCACCGATCATGATGAAGTTTTGCGCCCAGACCACGCAGCCGTTCGGCGTCAAGACGATTGTCAGCCTGAACACGATCATGGTCGACGGGACCGGGATGTGCGGCGGCTGCCGCGTGACGGTCGGCGACCGAACGCTCTTCACCTGCGTGGACGGTCCCGAGTTCGACGGCCACCTTGTGGACTGGGACAGCACGCTCTCCCGACTGAAGATTTACACGCACGACGAGAAGTGCTCCATCGACAGATACTTGGAAGAGGAACGAGGGGCGAGGGACGAGGGGTGAGAAGAAACGTAGAGCCGTAGGTTATGCTTCAGCATAACGAATTCCGGCTGGCCGTTATGCTGAAGCATAACCTACCTTGCTGATAACTGATAACTGATAACTTTCCGGACCGCAACGCGAAGCAATGACCGAGCCGAAAAAGAAGAAAAAGAAGAAGCCGATCCAGAAAACGCGCACGCCAATGCCCGAGCAGGAGGCGTCGGTTCGCGTGGGCAATTTCGACGAGGTGCCGCTGGGCTACACACCGGAACAGGCCAAGCAGGAGGCCGCCCGTTGCTCGCAGTGCAAGAAACCGCTCTGCGTGACCGGTTGCCCGGTCGAGGTCGACATACCCGGCTTCCTCAAGCTGATCTGCGAGGGCGACTTCGCCGGCGCGGCCCGTCGAATCAAGAGCACCAACGCCCTGCCCGCCGTTTGTGGACGCGTCTGCCCACAAGAGGATCAGTGCGAATCGAAGTGCATCCTGGCCAAGAAATTCGAGTCGGTGGCGATTGGGCGGCTGGAACGCTTCGCGGCCGACTATGAACGAAACAACAACGTCGTCGAGCTGGCGGAAAAGGCGCCGCCCAACGGCAAGCGGGTTGCCATCGTCGGATCGGGGCCGGCCGGCCTTACCGCGGCGGGCGACCTGGTGCTGCTGGGTTACGACGTGACAGTCTTCGAGGTCTTTCACAAGCCGGGTGGAGTGCTGATGTACGGCATTCCCGAGTTCCGGCTGCCAAAGGAAATCGTCGAGGCCGAGGTCGATTACCTAATCCGCTTGGGCGTTAAGCTGGAGTTGAACGTGGTGGTCGGCAAGTCGGTCACTATCGACGAATTGCTCGGCGAGCGCGGCTACAGCGCGGTGTTCGTCGGCGTGGGGGCCGGCTTGCCCGTCTTCCTCGGTCTACCTGGCGAGGACCTCGGCGGCGTCTATTCGGCCAGCGAGTACCTTACCCGAAGCAACCTGATGAAGGCCTATCTCTTCCCCGCCTACGACACGCCGATCGTGCGCGGTCGCGGCGTCACGGTGATCGGCGGCGGCAACGTGGCCATGGATTCCGCCCGTACCGCGCTGCGGCTGGGCGCCAAGACGGTAACCATCGTCTACCGCCGTAGCCGCGAGGAACTGCCGGCCAGGGCCGAGGAAATCGATCACGCCGAACATGAAGGCGTCGTCTTCCGAATGCTTACCGCGCCGCTGGCCTTCGAGGGGAACGAACAAGGCATGGTCCAAAAGATGAAGTGCCTGAGCATGGAACTGGGTGAACCGGACGACTCCGGCAGACGGCGGCCCGTGCCGATCGAAGGCTCCGAGTTCGATATCGATACCGATCTGGTCATCCTGGCGGTCGGTTCCGGCGCCAATCCACTCCTGACGAAGAGCACGCCCGGGCTGACACTGAATAAATGGGGCTACATCAAGACGCTCGAACACGGTCGAACCGACAAGGCGGGCGTTTGGGCCGGCGGCGATATCGTCACCGGCTCGGCCACCGTGATCGATGCCATGGGCGCCGGCAAAGAGGCGGCGGCGGATATCCACCGATCCCTGATGGGCTGAATGCCCGTTGAATAAGGGTGCCACTGCTGGCTTGTCCAGCAAGTGCAAAGCATGAATCCCGCAAGAACACTGCTGGGCAAGCCAGCAGTGGCACCCAAATCGGCGGCACCCAAATCGGCGGCACCCAAATCGGCGGCACCCAAATCGGCACAATACCGCTTAAGATTGAACGCCGCGGCCGGGTAACAGGTGGGCGATTTTGATCGCTTCAAACTCCTGCCGGGCAGTGTCGGTTATGTCCGTCAAAGCCCGCTGCAACCGAGCCTTCGAGTTTTTGGGCAACCCTTCGCCCAACGGCGCGTTCGATTGCATCGGACCGTCGATTGCTTCGATTACGTCGAGCAACGATATCTGGCCCGGCTTGCGTGCCAGCATATAGCCACCATCGACACCGCGGGTCGATTCCAATATGCCGTGCGCCACCAGATTGCGGAGGATTTGCAGCAGGAAGCGCTCGGGCATTTTTCCGTCGGCGGCAAGCCGGCTACAAGGTGTCGGCCGTTCTGAATCGGAACGAGCCAACTGAAGTGTCGCCTGAAGTGCATAGGAAACGGTGCGCGATAGCTTCATGATCCCAACCCTTAATGTTACGGAAATCCCCTCTCCTGAAGTGTCTAGTATAGTGATCCTGCTGGGAGAATCAAGAGAAACCCCACCGCTCACGTACTTTTTTCTCCAAAAGTTCCAAAAAAGCCGCAAATGTTGGTGCTCAGTTCACTAAATCGGGTGGGTTAGCGGTTCTCGTTTGCCGAAACGCGAACGATAAGCCGCTCCAAAATCAATCGAGGTGGGATGGCGCTGGCGCCCTTCAGATCCAGATCGGCCTCGATCAGCCAGCCGTAGAGTTGATCGCCCCGACGCCGGCCGAGTGAGCGGAGCTGATTCTCGGCCTTCTTCAAGACGAACGGCCGGATGCCGGCCTGCTGGAGCACCTCCCGCAAGACAACGCGACGGCCAAGCGACTCGGCTTGCAGGACAAGTTGGGTAGCGGCGGCGAATCGACGTAGCGAAGCGGAAATCTGGCCCAATATGGCTATCGGGTTCTCGCCGGCCAACAGCAGGCGGTCCAACAGGAGCATCGCCTCGCCCGTCTTGCCGCCCAAGGCCGCGTCGAGCATCTCCCAGGCCGTCCGGGAACGCCAGGTGCCGACCAACTGCTGAACGGACTCGGGAGTGATCGTCTTGTCGGCCCCGTCGGCACTGGCGGCAGAGGCCAATTTGGCCAATTCCTGATCCAACAGCCCCAGTTCCGCGCCAACCGTCTCGACCAGCATCTCGGCCACCGTCGGCGCCAACCGAACGCCGTGGCTCTGCTTGGCCCAGGTGCCGAGCCAACGGGTAAGTCGAGCCGGAGGCGGAGAACCACAATCGATCGCAAAAGCCACCGCCTTCGCCAGCCGGGTGTTCGACGGCCACGTCTTCACTTCCAGGATGAGTACACCCGTGGAAGCCGGTCGGGCGACATAGTCTTCCAGTTCGGAGCGGTATTTGCTGACGAAATCGTCGGCCTGATCGACCACGACCAGCCGCTTTCCGCCGCCAAACATGGCCACGGTCGACAACTCGCCCAGCACGTCGGCCAAGGCCGCGCGGCGACCCTCGAAAGACGACAGAGAGTAATCCTCCTCGCCACTGCCGAAGATCGCCTGGCGTAACTGGCCGATCACCTGCCGTTTCAGGAACGATTCGCCACCAAAGACAACACAGACCGGTTGAGGCTCGAACCCCTTCGGCTTGGCCAGATAATCGAATGCGGCAGTGGCTTTGGACATGCGGTTAGTATAAAGCGGAAAGCGGAAAGCCGAAAGCGGGCGCAACGATCGGCACGCGAGGGGGGTCGCCTGCGGCCGAAGATCAATAGTTGGCCAGCGGGCGAACGTTGCGGATGCGGACGGCCGGACTGAGCAGGACGGGCTCCGGCGTCTGGAAGGAGCCGATGTTGCCCGCCCGGTCGCGGACTTCCAGGCGGAGATAGACCCGGCCGGCCGGCTGGCCATCGAGCGGCCACTCGTGGCTGCCCGTGTTATCCAGGCCGCTGGCGATGGTCGACCAGGGCCCACGCGGCGTGCCGCCGAACTGTAGCAAGACCGAGCGTGCGGCCAACTTCTCGTCGGTTGCTTCCCAACAAATGACCAAATGGCCGGCCCGATCGCCGGTTCCCAGCGTGGCGGAGACGATTCGCGCGGCGGGCTTCGTTACGTCGACGCCGATCCAGACGTCGGCCGCCTCGCCGCTTCGGGGCGATTCGCTGGCGGATCCCGTCCCGCGCCCGACTACCGCCCGAAAACCGTATCGCCCCTCGTCGGGTACGGTTACGCGGATGGGGCTCTGCTTGTCTTCGTCCACGCCGAAACTCCGCCAGGATAGACCGCCGTCTCGGGTTCCCCAGAGTTCAACCCGACCAATCTCCGACGGCCCAATCTCCGACGACGCAGCCGACTCGACGTCGTAATCGAGTTCAAAGCGTAGCGAGTTCACAATCTGAAGCTGTTCGTCCGGCGAAATCTCGGTTTGGTTGCCGCTGGCGCTCGGTTCGTTGCTGGGTATGAATCGGTCTCCAACGGCCGGACTGGTTTCGGCCACGAGCAAGTCGGACGACGGCCCCTCGGACTCCGAGCTATCCGTACCGATACCGCGCGTTGCCGGCTGCCATCCCGGCGAGGAAGCCCGACGGTCAGTTGCCGGGTGGTCGCCGGTTGGATCGATAACGGGTCCGCCGGCCGTGCCAACCTGTGCATGTGAAACGGCCGGATTGCCCGCCATGTCGGTCATCTCCGCCCGAATCTCGATCCGCGAACCTTTGGCTTGCGGCCACCAGGTGACTTCGCCTTCTTGGGACGTGGGACCTTCTTGGGATGCAGCCTTCTTCGGCAAGTTGGGATCGGCGGTAGCTTGCCGGTTGAGGGCCACGAATTCCCAGGGTCCGTTGCTGTCGATGCGATACTGTATTTTGAGGCTATTGGCTTTCGGGTACGATTCGCCCGCTTCCCATCGGGCGGTTACCTGGCCGGCCCGACCCCGTTCGGCTTGCAGTTTCAGTTGCGGCGGCTTGGTGTCGACCACCACCCGCAACTCCGGACCGCCGCGTCCTTCCGGTCGAAGCCTTCCCGATCGATCGAGCGTTCGGACCAGGAACCAATACTCCCCATCGCTACCTGCCCGAAAGAGGAAATGCTGCCCGACGGGCGGCACGGTGCTGTAGAGTTGCCAGGTTGCGCCCTGGTCGGTCGATACGTACAAGCGGACCTCAACCGGCTCCCGCGACTTTTCGGTCGTGCGGTCGATGCGGAAGGGTATCGAGAAGAGCGTTTGTCGGGTGAACACGAGTTCCGGTCCGGCGGCGCGCAAGATGGGCCCGGCGGCACCGACACCTGGCGCCGACATCATCAGGGCAAGCAACTGGACCGTCGGTGCAAGCAACATCGCTTGTCGTTCCGTTTGCGGTAAATTGGGCCGTCCGTTCGGCGGGAATCCTCGCGCAAAACGTGCGCGCGGACCAATACGTTATTCGTATCGGCCTTGAGGTTCGCACGACTTCAGGAGGAACTAGCGAGAAGGGAAGCTAGGGAAGCGGCGCGGAATAGGTCGCGGGGCAATATAAAACCGCGACCGGTGGTCGCGCTTGGAAGTCTCGAAAGACCAAGTGTCCCACGGTTTTGGGTGCCATTGGCGTCTCGCCAGTGCAATACAAACCGGGGCTTGCTCGTTGTTGTTCCAGGAGA
>CAZDHN010000378.1:4344-6474 GCA_964505115.1 uncultured Planctomycetaceae bacterium | reverse complement strand
CAGGCAGGTGCCGGTGGCCGACCGATCGGGATTGGCGCCGTACTCGTGCAGTTCAGCCACGGTTAGCAGCGTTTCCAGCAGATCATCGAGCCCTTCACCGGTTGTGGCGCTTGTTTTGATTACTTCGGTATCGCCGCCCCACTCGGTGGGTAGCAGCTCGTTTGCCGCCAACTGTTCGTACGCCCGTTGCGAAGTAACACCCGGTATGTCGATCTTGTTCAAGGCGACTACAATTGGCACGCCGGCCGCCCGGGCGTGGCTGATGGCCTCTTCAGTCTGGGGCATAACACCGTCGTCGGCCGCCACCACCAATACGGCGATGTCCGTGCAATTGGCGCCGCGTGCCCGCATCTCGGTAAACGCCTCGTGACCCGGCGTATCAACGAAGGCTATGGATCGGCCGTCTTTTTCGATCCGGTAGGCGCGAATGTGCTGTGTGATACCGCCCTTTTCACCGGAGACCACGTCGATATCGATGATCCGGTCCAAGAGGGACGTCTTGCCGTGGTCGACATGACCGAGGAAGGTGATGATGGGTGGACGCGGCTCGATCAGTGCCGGATCGTCTTCTTCCTCTTCCAGTTGGGTCAGGAGTTCCCTTTCCAGATCGGCCTGCTGGCGGAAATTGACCTCGACACCCAACTCGACGGCGAGCAGTTCGGCCATTTCCGCCTCGAGTTGAGCGCTGATGTTCATGCTCACTCCGGCCCCCAGTGCGAGCAGCTTGGATAAGACCTGGGCAACGGATACACCGATCGCTTCGGAGAAGGACCGGACCGTGCAAGGCAACTGAATCACAACGTTGCTTTTGCGCGGAGCGGCCGTGTTGGCTCCGGTACGCCTAATGCGATTATAGCGACGGCTGGGCCGCCGTTCGCCACCGTCCTGCCGTCGCGTGGATGTCCGCTTGCGCTTCAACTGGCGCTGTTCCCGCCCTCCCAGGGTTGCGGCTCCTGGCGCCGCCGCCGGCGCCTTTACGCCCCGACGACGTCGCTCCCGCCCTTCCGAGTCCAGCTTGGTCACCGGTTCACTAGCCGGCGCTCCCGGCTTGGCGGGGCGAGGCTTTTTGGTCGTCGCGGCCTTGTGCTTCTTCTCGTGCTTGCGAAGATGCTCGGAAAGGGGAGTCGCACCCGACTTGCCGGCGCGAATAGCGTCGGCTGGTAGCTTGATGTCGGGCTTCTGAGGAGCCGGCTCCTTCGGCTTGGGAGCGGCGACCGGCTGCTCGGCGACCGGCATCGGCGCAAACTTGATCGTGGGCGTGGCCTTTTCGGGCGGCTTCTCCGCGCCCGCCGTTTCGTCGCCCGGCTTCTCCTTGGCCGCGGTGGGTTTGGGCCGGCCGCCGGCCAGCACACGCACCTTTCCGCCGCCGCCAGCCGGAGCGATGTAGTCTTCGCGCCTGATGCCACCGATGCCAGGTTTAACGGTCTTGGTATCCGCGGCAGGGGCAGGGGCAGGTGCAGGTGCCGGCCCGGCGGTCGCCGGACCGCTCGGTTTGCCTCGTTTCCCGCTAATGAAGTCCTTTACCTTGGCAACTTCCTCGTCCGACAAGCTGGCCAGCGCAGACCCCTTGCCCGTCACGCCTGCCTGCTTGCAGGTGTCGACCAGCAATTTGCTGTCGAGGTTCAGTTGCTTCGCTAAGGCATAGATGCGAATGGGCAACGCGACACTCCCTTTTCAATTTGGGCGGTTGCCGATGAATCGGCCCGGCCCACACATTTTAACACGCGCGGCCTTCGACTGCGCGATTACCGCCATTCCACTATAAGACGAAACCGCAATCTTCGACCGTGCAGTGTATAGAACGCTTCCGTCACATAGGCAAGTTCTCCCTACCCAATATGGCTGCCGGAGTTGAGTCGAGGGTGATCCGTTAGCCGCCGGGTCATCCCCTCCCGACAAAAGCGCAAGTTATCCTATCTAGTTAGTCCCTTCCGGGCCTGAAGCTTTGGACTCGTCGTCCTCGATTTGATCAAGCTGCTCAATCTCCGGATCGGGGACTGCTTCGGTTGATTCGTCTTGATTTGGCTCGTCTTCTTCCGCGTCTGGCTCTTCCACGGGCTCTTCGACGTTGGGCTGGTCGCCAGCTTCGGCTTCGGCAGCTTCGGCTTCGCCAGCTTCGGCTTCGGCAGC
>CAZDHN010000378.1:0-4244 GCA_964505115.1 uncultured Planctomycetaceae bacterium | reverse complement strand
TTCGGCTTCGCCAGCTTCGGCTTCGCCAGCTTCGGCTTCGCCAGCTTCGGCTTCGCCAGCTTCGGCTTCGGCGTCAGGCTCGGTTTCGGCCGCCTCATCGGCGTCGGCTTCCCCAGCCTCGGTTTCGGCCGCCTCATCGGCGTCGGCTTCCCCAGCCTCGGGCTCCCCAGCGTCAACTTCAGCTTCCCCAACTTCAGCTTCCCCAGCTTCAGCCTCGGCAGCTTCAGCCTCGGCCGCCTTCGCCACGTCGATCCGCTCCTGTTCGCGGCGGGCGCGGCGCTGTTCGACGGCAGCCTTCTCGGCCTCCTCCGCCTTGACCTCCGCCTGGCCGACGATCAGATCGACCTGCTGCTGGTCGAGTCCTCCCATTTCCATCAGGGCGTCGGGCTCAATCACCGAAAGGTCGCCGTACGACAGGAACCCCTCGCCGACCAGCGTTTCGGCCACCTCGTCGCTTACTCCGTCCAGCGAACTGTACCCGACCACGGCCTGCTCGATTTGTTCGTCGAGTTCCTCCCGGGTCATAATCTCGATATCCCAGCCGCACAGCTTGCTGGCCAGCCGAACGTTCTGACCCCGCCGACCGATGGCCAGGGAGAGTTGATCCTCCCGAACCAGTACAATCGCTCGCCCCAACATTTGGCAGAGGATGACCTCTTCGACCTCGGCGGGTTGCAGGGCGTTGGGGATCAGCATCTGCATGTCGTCGCTGAAGCGGACGATGTCGATTCGCTCGCCGGCCAACTCTTCGACAACGTTCTTTATTCGGCTTCCTCGCACGCCCACGCAGGCTCCCACGCAGTCGACGCGCTGGTCGCTGCTGCTGACGGCCACCTTTGTTCGATAGCCGGGTTCCCTCGCGATGGCTCTGATTTCGATGATGCCGTCGGTTATTTCGGGTATTTCCTGCTCGAAGAGCCGGGCAACCAGATGGGATCGCGTTCGGCTGAGGATGATCTTCACCCGGCTTCCCGCCTTGCGAACGTCGCAAACCGTTGCCCTAACCCGCTCGTTAGCGTGATGGGTTTCGCCGGGAATCTGCTCTCCCCTGGGGAGGATAGCTTCGACGTTGGAGAGGGTAACGGTGGCCGCTCCCCCTTCGTATCGTTGAATGGTGCCGGTTACCAATTGGTTTTTCAGTTCGAGGTACTCGTCGTGCAGGGCGTCTCGCTCGGCCTCGCGAATCTTCTGGATCATCACTTGCTTGGCGGTCTGGGCTCCGACCCGCTCGGCCATTTCGTCGGGCGACAGCGGCTCGCCATTGTGCGTTCCGCTGATCGCGCCGTCCTCGCGATTGATATGCACCTCGATCTCTTCGTCTTCGCCGAAGTGTTTCTTGGCGGCCGATACCAGGGCCGCTTCGATCCCTTCGAAGACGATTTCCTTATCGATGTTTTTGTCGCGGTGGATCGCGTCAACGATCCGCAGCAGTTCACTCGAGTTCATCGATTTTCACTTTCCCCACTGGGGGCCAGTCGCCACAAGGCCCAGTCGTCACAAGGCCCAGTCGCCACCAAGCAGAGCCTATCTATTTTGCATCGGCACAAACCAGCGTACCGTCCCGCCGACCGTTCCCGTCGCCGACGAAGGCCGCTCGTTCTAGCCACAATAACTTCGCTGCACAAAGACTCTATCAACAACTCACCCACCAGGAGGGGGCCGCAAAAATGCAAAACCATCCCGCGTGCCACGCCCGGCGGAAACCGCACTACTGCACAAGAGCAGTCGCACGGCAACAAAACCGGTAGCCGTCAAGCGTGAAAGAACACGATGTCGGTCGTGAGTTGCCTGTGTAATCTGGTAAAGATAACGGCCCGAAGCTGGGGTGTCAAGGTAGCCGCAACCATAAGACGGGCCATTACACCGAAACCCATCACCTGCCAGGGCCGGGGTAAAGACGGCCCAGTATAAGGGGGCGTGGGTCCGGGCCTACTTGCCGTCGGGTATGGCGGCCGCCGATGGCTTGGGGGTCAGAACAACTCCTTGAGCAGTTCTTCGCGGCTAAGATCATGATGTGCGCCGATATCCCGCAGAATCGAACTGAGCGTGCCGACGCGAATGGCAGGATGGGCAGGAATGGTAATATGATGCTCGCCGCCGCGCCGCGTGGTCAGGCGGATGTGGCTGCCAGTTTGGTGGCTGACTTGGTAGTCAAACCGAGCCAACGCGGCAGCCAGGTCATGTCCCGAAATATCGCGGGGCAATCTCACAGGGCCAGCACCTCGTCGTGGACGTGGTGCAAGCGAACCATTTTAGGTCGCCCCGCCGCATCGGGAAAATGGCAACGGACTGCATCCAGGATGTTCTGGCGAAGCATCGCCAGATCATCGGCCTGCGTGAAAATGGAAACCCCCAGCGCACGAGCGGCGTACCCGCCCTCCGGGTCTTCTTCAATCAGGAACACGATTTCCGTCATCGGCCGTTTCCTTGTAATCCGTGGTTATTGACCATGAGCCGATCATAAGTGCCGGCAACATGGTTGTCCACCCAAACAGTGATCTGACTCGCGCGAACGAGTCTTAACCAGTGTGCCAATACTCGGTTCGTGCCTGAATTACCCGTCTTCTAGCGCCTACTCCAATCGGCCGACCAGCACCGCGCTGGCCTGGCCCTGGGGAGTGACACTCAGGTTGATGAACGTTCGGCCCGGGCTGGCGGCTGCGTCGGTCACGGCCGCCACGGGGCAATCCGGGTCGGGGTTCTCGTAGTTGAGGATCGGCAATAGCCGGTCGTTTGCCATCGCCATCAGGCTGGCAATCAACTCGACGATGCCGCTGCCGGCCCCCAGGTTGCCGAAATAGCTCTTCGCGGCGGTAACCGGCACTGGCGTGGCTCGCTCGCCAAAGACCTGGTTGATTGCCCAGGCTTCCTCGATGTCGCAGCTTCGCGTACTCAGCCCGTGGGCGTGAATGTGACCGACTTCGTCTGCCGAAACTCCATGGCTGGTAACGAGTTTCGCCAGCGTATTCTTCATGGCCAGATCTCGCCGGGCGAGAGAATTGGGCTCGACAACACAACTCGACGCGTCGCCCAGCACCTCGCCGAGGATGGTTGCTCCTCGGGCAGTGGCGGCGGAAAGTTCCTCTAAGATGACCACTCCGGCCCCTTCGCCCAGCACCATGCCAGTTCGATCACGATCGAAGGGCCGGCAGACGGCGGTCGGATCGCCATTGACGCTGGCCAGTTCCTCCTGCTGGATGGCGTGGATGGCTTTCATCGGATGGATTCGGGTTCCCGTCGCGCCGACCAGCATGACGTCGGCCCGACCGTCGGAGATGATGCTGAACGACTCGCCTACCGAGAGGTTTGCGGCGGCTTCTCGCAGGGTGAGCGAGTTATTTGGGCCGCGGAAATCGTTGAAAATGGCGATGTGGCTGGCCGGCATGTTCGGCAGATATTTAAGCAGCCATAGGGGCGACATCTGAGGCATTCCATCAACCGCCCAACGCGAGAAGCTGAATTGGCCCTCGTCGTCGAGGCATTGCCGGATTCCGTCGACAAACTCCTCGGGCATGGTAAGCATGTAGTCGGTGCCGAAGTTGACACCGGAGCGTTCCGGATCGCACTGTCCGAACGCCAAGCCCGCGTCGTTCAGCGCCCGTTGTGCCGCCGCGACTCCCATCAAGCACTCGCGGCACATTACCTTCAGACCCTTTCGGATGGTCTTCTTTTGGGTCTTTTCCAGCGTACCGAAATCGTCAATAACGCCCCGAAACTGATCGGCTGCCGCGCCGTAGTGCATTGGGAACGTATCGTCGGCAAACCGGGCCATGGTCCTCACGCCGCTACGGCCGGCCGCTATCGCCTCCCAAAGCTCCTCCTTGGTGCTACCCAGGGGGCTAACTACACCTATTCCGGTAATAACAACGCGTCGTCGACTGGAACTCATACGTACACCACTTCTAGGGAAAGACAGCATTTTGGCCAGGTGAAGTAGCAGGGAAGATCGGAAGGCGGGCAAGGGTGGCGAGACGAACGAGGGCTACTTGTCATGTGCGACTCCCCTGTCCGGATAGACCTATTCTACCACATTCGCCCATCTTCAGGCCCTGACGCTCCAACTCCAGATGGCTGAACTGCTACAACTGCCAATACAAATACCAAAACACCACGGGGGTGGCCGACAAACACTACATTGTAATCGGACCGTCTCGGAGAGTCGAGAGACAAGTTAGTATTGGTCGTAGAGGGGGTGCAGGAACGGACTTCCCGAAGCTCTGGCCGTGATATCGTTGCTTGTTCTG